>JBOHXO010000476.1:0-3163 GCA_050737475.1 Chthoniobacterales bacterium | reverse complement strand
CTCGATGGCCGTGCTGGAATTCCTCGAGCCCGGCTCCGTGCTGCGCGTCTTCAGCGAGCTCGACGTCGCGCACTACGACGAAAACCCGCTCGATTTCATCATCGACCCCGAGGCCGTCGCGTATCCCTTTCGCTACCCGATTGACGAGCAGGCCGAGCTCATTCCTTATCGCCTCTCCGCCTATACGCACGACGGCGACACGCTGAAGGACTGGCTCCTTCAATTTTACAAACCCGGCCAGCTCATCGGCACCTTCGATCTGCTGCAGACATTGAACACAGCTATCTTCAACAGCCACACCTACCGCCGCCGCGAGGAAGCCGGCGTGCAGACTCCGTCGAACACGCTGCGCTGGGGCAACGGTTCCTGCCGCGATTTCGCGACGCTCATGATGGAAGCCGCACGCATGTGGGGCTTCGGCGCGCGCTTCGTGAGCGGATATTTGCAGACGCCGATCGGCGCGGATCAACACGGCGCCACCCACGCGTGGACCGAGATCTACATTCCCGGCGCGGGCTGGCGCGGCTTTGATCCGACGAACAACGTCCTGGCCGGATCGCAGCATGTCTCCGTCGCCGTCGCGCGCGATCCCGAAAAGGCTGCCCCCGTGAGCGGAGCATGGACCGGGCCGCAGGGGGCCTTCGCGGGGCTCCACGTGGACGTTCAAGTCATTCCGCTTTGAAAATGTTTGAGGTCGGCGGCGCGGGCCAGCATGCCTTCAACAGCTCCGCGCGCACATTTTTTCGCGTGCTTTTTCGCGTCAAGACGCACATCCGCATCGAACATCTCGCGCCCATCCCGAGCACCGGCCCGCTCATCCTCGCGTCGAACCACATCAGCCATTTCGACCCCCCGCTCGTCGGCGCGTTTTTCCCACGACACGTGGACTGGATGGCCATGGAGGAACTTTTCCGCAATCCACGCCAGGCCCGCGCCCTCGAGCTCACCGGCGCATTTCGCGTGAATCGCAACGGCACCGACCGCACCGCGTTGCGCACCGCGACGCGCCGATTGAAGGCCGGCCGCGTGGTCGGCATTTTTCCGGAGGGTGGCATTCGCGCCGGCGCGACCTCGATCCTCGAACGCGCGCCGATGCGCCCCGGCCTCGCCGCACTCGCCCTTCTCGCGGAGGCCCCCGTGATTCCCTCCATCATCGTCGGCACCGACCGGCTCTACCACAAACGCAACTGGCTGCCCTTTCGCCGCCCGCCTGTTTGGATCGTCACCGGCGCCCTCATCCCCGCCGAGGGCGAACGCGAAGCACTGCACGAACGTATCGCATCCGCCTTCGTCGAATTGCAAAACCATCTCCTCTCGCAGCCCGGTTTTCGCGCCGAAGATCTCCCCCTCACTCCGCAGGCACGCAAAGGCGAGGACCCTTACGCACCGTGAGAACCTTCCTCGAACGCACCACCGCAAGCGCGATGGACGCCGTGATGTGCGCCATGATGAACCGCATGCAATGGCGCCTGCGCCACCACGCATCCACCCGCGAGGAATTCGAAAACTACCTCGCGAAATGCGAGCCGCTCACGCGCGAGGAATTCTACAAGGTGCCCCGCGAGGTCATTCACCCAATGACCAACTCCGAGAGGTCGCGAGCAGGCGCCCAATATCCAATGACCATTGACTGGCCCTCGCCAGTGAAGACCGGCTTTCCGGAAAACGACACCGCCCGCGCGCTTTGGTTCGTCGGCCCGGGCGGACCCGCGGCACCCACGGCGATCGTATTGCACGCGCTCATGTCGGCCAGCGACATGGGCTACAGGCGGCTCGCCGGCTGGTTTCACGCGCACGGCTGGAACATGATTTTCCCTCATCTGCCGTTTCACTATTCGCGCAAACCGCACGGTCATGCCGTCACCGCCAACCTCACGCTGGTCGGCGAAGGCCTGCGTCAGGCGGTGGTGGAAGCGCGTCAGCTCATGGCGGCCCTGCGTGAAAAAGGCTGCACGGAATTCGGACTTCTCGGCACCAGCTACGGCGGCTGGGTCGCGTCGCTGCTGGCGTTCGTCGAGGCGGACTTCCGCTTTCTCACGCTCATACAGCCGATCATTGATGTGGAGCACGTCACGTGGGAAAGCCCCGCCGCCGCTGCCATCCGTCGCATTCTCGCAGTGCAGGGAATTGCTCCCGGATCGAGCGAACGCCACGCGCACCTCAGTTCGCCGCTGCACGGCCGGCCATTGACTCCGCCCGATCGCATCACGCTCATCGGAGGCCGCTACGACAGCGTCGCGCCGCCATCCGGTCTGCGCGAACTCACCGCCGCATGGCCGGGCTCGCAATTCGTCGAGGTGCGCCAGGGCCACTTTGGCTACGCGGCCCTCGCCGAGGCCAAACGCCGCATCGAGCCGCTGCTCAGCGAATCACGCTGAACGTAAAATCCACTTCGATCTTTCCACCGGCGACCGCGTTGGCGACCTCCTTCGGCATCGGGGGAATTTCCGCCTCGATGATCGCGCGCACGCTGCAACTCGCGAGACTTTCGTTCGAGCTATTCCGCACGACCCGCACGCCCTCGATGGTGCCGTCCTTGCGCACGATGAAGTTCAATTGCACCGCGCCGACGTTCACGAGGTCAATCATGTCGCTGACGTAATAATACCAACGCGAGCCGATCGCGTCGGAAACTTGTTTTTTGTATTTTCCGAGCGGAGAGGCATCGGCTCCGATGGATGCCTTGCCGCGATTCGAAATGCCTCCGGTGAGTTTCGTAATGCGCGTCTGCGGCTGGAACCCGGGAGGCTGCGGCCTCGACGGCGGCATTTGCTGCTCGGGCGTGGGCTTTGGCTGCTCGGCGGGCGGCTGCGGCTTGGGCCGCGAGGGATCGAGCATCGCGAGTTCGCTGTCCTCGGGACGCGGCGTCGGCTTCGGTGTGGGCGTCGCCTTTGCGATCTGCTTGTCCGGCGGCGTGGGCTCCGGCTTTGCCTTCGGCTTCTCGACGGGCTGAGCCGGTTTCGCTGGCGAGGCGGGCGAAGGTGACGAGGGCTGACGCGCGGGGCCGAGGCTCAGGTTTTGCGCGGTGAGCGTGAGTCCCGGCGTATTCTCGCCATTCGTCGTCGGTACCTGGCGGTCGGATTCCGCCGGCAATTGACTCGCGGCCACCGTGTCGCGGTCGGACTCGAAATCGGATTTCTTCGGAGCCGGCTTTGCACTCACC
>JBOHXO010000475.1:0-1501 GCA_050737475.1 Chthoniobacterales bacterium | reverse complement strand
GGCAGCCAGAGCGGGAGGCCGGGGCCGACGTATTCGGGGTCCATCGCGAAGAGGCCCATGTCGGCGCCGAGCTTGCGGTGGTCGCGTTTCTTTGCCTCCTCGAGCATGGCGAAGTATTCGTCCATCGCGGTCTTGTTCTTGAACGCGGTGCCGTAGATGCGCTGGAGCTGCGGATTTTTTTCGTCGCCCTTGTAGTAGGCGCTGGCGACGTGGGTCAATTTGAAGGCGCCGATGTTGCCGGTGCGCATCACGTGCGGGCCGGCGCAGAGGTCGGTGAAGTCGCCGTTGCGGTAGAGCGTGATGGTCTCGCCCTCGGGAATGCGCTCGACGATATCGAGCTTGAATTTGCTGGGCTCGGGGCGCGCGCCGAGGGAAGCAAGCTTGCCTTCGCGGGCCATTTGGAGCGCTTCTTCGCGTGAAACTTCGACACGCTCGAAGACGTGGTTCGCCTTGGTCTCGGCTTTCATCTCGGCCTCGATGCGCGGGAAATCCTCGGGCGTGATGCGATGCGGCAGCTCGACGTCGTAGTAGAAGCCCTGCTCGACGGGCGGGCCGGCGGCGAATTGGGCTTCGGGCCAGATTTTGAGGATCGCCGTGGCCAGCACGTGGGCGCTGGAGTGGCGGAGGCGTTCGAGTTCGGTCATGGGAAAGGGACAAAGATTAAACCATGGAGGACATGGAGGACATGGAGAATCGCAACGAAGTGAAGATCGGCGAAGCCAAAATGCGGAGGCAGGGGGCCTGAAAAATCAGGCGAGGGCGATCTGCTCTTCGATGAGGAGGAGCGGGATGCCTTCGCGGATGGGGTAGGCGACGCGGCTGTCCTCGCGGAGCAGGGCGGATTCCAGCGTTGTGGCCGATGACGAGGACGTCATGTGCTGGAGCTCGTCGGTCGTCGCGAAGCGCAACGGCTGGTGCGTTTCGGGGCAGCAGATGAGCTCGAGCAGGCTGGGGTCCATGGGGCGGAGTGTCGCCTGCAGCAGGGAGGTGCAAAAGCAAAAAGTCGGATGCCTCATCGAGGCGTCCCTACCATCGAGGGTAGGGCGATTTCGACGAAACCGCCGTCGCTACACGGCGGGAACGGCACTGCGCCGTTGGAAGTGACGCCACGCAAACCACGCGCCGCCTGCGGCCACGAGCAGTCCAACCACGCCGGGCTCGGGCGTGGAGGCAGGTTCCTGTATGGCAAGCGCTTCGTGCGCCTTCGTGGATTTCTTCTCGGCGAGTTCGAGCATTTTCCACTGCGATTTATTTTCCACGACCATGAGCGCGGTCGAGGGAACGAGCACGCCGGCGGCGCGCGCGGACTTGAGCAGTTCGGAGAGGGAATTTGCACCGGCGGCTGAGGGCTCGAAGATGCGCTGGCGGACGAGCGTCCACGCTTCGCCGGTCGCGCTGGAGGTGTCGTCCTGCGATTCGCCAGTGACGGGAACAAAGGTTTTTCGTGCGGGATCGAAAATCGAAAACACGCGCGTGCGGAGTCCGGTCAGGAATGCGGGCT
>JBOHXO010000474.1:0-3141 GCA_050737475.1 Chthoniobacterales bacterium | reverse complement strand
CCTCGGCTGCGTCGTCCTCGGGTGAGGACTCCTGTGGAGCCGCGGCGGCAAAAGGATTCATTCCGCCGGTGTTCACCAGCGGTGTCTGTGTTCCAGAATTTGTCAAAGATCGATTCTCCTGCGACCGGGCATTCGCCAGGCCTAGGAGGCAGAGAGCAGCCGCTGTCGCGACCAGCTTCATCCGCTGTTATTTCGTCACTTTTGCGGTGTGACTACCGTGCTTCTTGAAGATGCGCGTGGGCGCAAACTCGCCAAGCTTGTGGCCAACCATGTTCTCGGTGACGAACACCGGGATGAAGGTCTTGCCATTGTGAATGTTGAAAGTGTGGCCGACGAAATCGGGCGTGACCGTCGAGCGGCGGGCCCATGTCTTGATCGGCTTTTTCTGGTTCGCCTCGTTGAGCTTGTCGATTTTCTCGAGAAGCTTCCATTCGACGAAGGGACCTTTTTTGAGTGAACGTGCCATGGTGGATTATTTCTTGGCTTTTTTGCGGCTCGGACGGCGCGTGACGATGAAGTTGTCCGATCCCTTGTGTTTGCGACGGGTCTTGAATCCCTTGGAAAGCTGGCCCCACGGGCTCTGCGGATGCTGGCGGCCGCCACCGCCCTTGCTCTTGCCCTCGCCGCCACCCATCGGGTGATCAACGGGGTTCATGGCCATGCCGCGGGTCTGCGGACGAACACCACGCCAGCGGCTGCGACCGGCCTTGCCGCTCGAGACGTTGAAGTGGTCAATGTTGCCGACCTGGCCAACCGTGGCGTAGCAGGCTTCGTGGATCTTGCGGATTTCGCCCGAGGCGAGTTTCACGAAAGCGTAGCCGGCTTCGCGGTTGTTGAGGATGGCCTGGCTGCCGGCGCTGCGAACGATCTGTCCGCCGCGTCCCGAGACGAGCTCGAGGTTGTGAATTCCTGTGCCGAGCGGAATCGCGCTGAGCGGAAGGGCGTTGCCGACCTTCGCTTCGACCGCGTCGCCCGCGATAACCTTGGCACCCACGTTCAACCCTGCAGGGGCGAGGATGTAGGCCTTTTCGCCGTCTGCGTATTGCAGCAGGGCGATGCGGGCTGTGCGATTCGGATCATACTCAATGGCGATCACGTCGGCGACGATGTCGCGCTTCGTGCGCTTGAAATCAATGACGCGATACATGCGCTTGTGTCCACCGCCGCGGTGGCGTGAGGTGATGCGTCCGTTGTTATTGCGACCACCGGATTTCTTGATCGGCTCGAGCAGGGCCTTCTCGGGCTTGCTCTTGGTGATCTCCGCGAAGTCGGGCAGCGCCTTGAAGCGCGCGGCCGGGGTCAGGGGTCGAAAGGTTTTGAGTGCCATGACAGTGGGTCGTTTAAACGAGGTCGAGCTTCTCGCCAGCCTTGAGGGTGACGATGGCTTTTTTCCAATGCGGCTTGCGGCCGAAGTCGGCGCGGCGCTCGCGTTTTTTCTTGCCGGCGTAGTTCGCGGTATTCACGGCGACGACGGTCTTTTTGAAGAGCTGCTCGACGGCGCGCTTGATCTCGAGCTTGGTCGCGGTCGGGGCGACGCGGAAGGTGTATTTGCCGTGCGCCTCGGAGAGAAGGGTCGCCTTCTCGGTGAGGATGACGGTCTGGATTTGGTCGAAAACGGTGGTGGCCATAGTTTTGGAAACCGAGGGCGGTTAGGAAAGCCTCTCCGCGAGTTTTGCCACCGCGTCGCGGGTGACGATGATCTTGTCGAACGCGAGGAGCTGTTCGGTGTTCACGTCCGTGGCCGTCGCGAGGAGCGAGGTCTGGACGTTGCGGGCGGCCTTGTAAGTCGCGTCATCGAACGCGCTGCCGAGGACGAGCGTCTTGCGGGCATCCTTCGCGCTGGCGGTGATGAGGCTGACGAACTGCTTCGTCTTGGCTTCCTTCACGGCAAATGTGTCAACGACGAGGACGTCGCCGGCGAGAATGCGAGCGCTGAGTGCCTTGCGGAAGGCGAGTTTCTTCACCTGCTTCGGGATGTTCTTGGAATAGTCGCGGGGCACGGGGCCATGGGCCACGCCACCACCAACCCAGATCGGCGAACCGAAGTCGCCGGCGCGTGCGCGGCCGGTGCCCTTCTGGCGCCAGGGCTTGCGGCCCGAGCGGTTGACGGTGGCAACGGTCTTGGCGCAGGCGGTGCCGGAACGGCGCGCGGCCTGGATGGCAACAACGACGTCATGAACGGCCTGGTTGCCCTTCTTCTCGTCGGAGATGAGTTCGATCTTGGCCTTTGCGGCCTCTTCAGCGGTAAAAACGGTGGCGCTCATGGCTTACTTTTTCTTCGCGACTTTCTTTTTGGAGGGGCGAACGATCACGTAGGAATTGTTCGCGCCGGGGATGGCGCCGCTCACGAGAATGATGTTCTCGGCCTCGCGCACCTGGACGATGCGGAGATTCTGGACGGTCTTGCGCTCGTCGCCCATGTGGCCGGGCATGCCCATGTTTTTCCACACGCGGCCGGGGGTCGAGCGGTTGCCGATGGCGCCGTTGCGGCGGTGCATCATGGAACCGTGGGTCTCGGGCTGGCCGGCGAATTTGAAACGCTTGACGACGCCCTGGAAGCCCTTGCCTTTCGACTGGCCGATGACGTCCACGAACTGCCCGACTTCGAAAATCGTCGCGGGCACGTCCACGCTCTCGGGCGCGCTCTCGCCGTCCTTGAGGCGGAACTCGCGCACGAATTTCTTCGCGGTGCTCTCGGATTTCTTGAAGTGGCCGAGCTGCGCCTTGCTCACGCGCTGGGATTTCTGGTCGTCGAATCCGACCTGCACGGCGGTGTAACCGTCCTTCTCCTTGTCCTTGACCTGGAGAATGCGGTTGCCGCCCGTGGCGATCACGGTGACCGGCTGGGCGACGCCCTTGTCGTCATAGACGCGGGTCATGCCGAGTTTTTTTCCTAGGAGTCCAATACTCATGGCGATCAGATTTTGATGGTGATGTCCACGCCGGCCGGGAGGTTGAGCTTGCGGAGCTCGTCCACGGTCTTGGCCGTCGGCTCGACGATGTCGAGGAGGCGCTTGTGCGTGCGGATTTCGAACTGGTCCATCGACTTTTTGTCGACGTGTGGGGACCGGTTCACGGTGAATTTTTCGATGCGGGTGGGAAGCGGAATGGGGCCGGTCACTTTGGAACCGGTGCGCTTTG
>JBOHXO010000473.1:0-3821 GCA_050737475.1 Chthoniobacterales bacterium | reverse complement strand
CGCCCGCATTGAAGACGATGCCATTCACCCCGGTATTTGCGGAAATCGAGACGCCGGTGACGGACGACGAGTCGAAGGTCGCCACGTCAGCGATGCCATTGGGCACCGTGCCGCCCAGCCAGTTCGCCGGCGTGTTCCAGTCGCCCGTGCCTGGGTTGTCCGACCAGGTCTGAATGCCCGCGAAAGCCGGAGCCGCATGCAGCAGCACGCAGGAAAAAAGAAGGACCAGCCGGAGGCGGTGTTTGCCCGTGTTCTCCGAGTTTTTTGCCCAGTCGCTTTCGTGGTGGCAAAGTTGCAGCCTAATGGTTTTCAAAATCAACCATTCACGCTGCCATACCGAGGTTGGTTTGTCCCTAGGGGCACTGCTGAATTTTCGCTAGGAGATTTTCCTAGGGATCTGAGCGGCGCAGTCTCGCGCGGGAGAGCGCGGGAGAGATGAAGTAGATGCGGAGAAAGATTTTCTGATAAAGGAACAGGAGGCAGCAGAGAAAACAGAGACAAGAAATTCCTCCGTTCCCTCCGTTTCCTCCTGTAAAGAATTTTCCGCAATGGACGTCCTCAGCCTCGATCTCCCCGGCATCCCGAAATTGCGCAGCGGCAAGGTGCGTGAAGTTTTCGACCTCGGCGACTCGCTGCTCCTCGTCGCCACCGACCGCATCTCGGCGTTCGACTGCATCCTGCCCAACGCCATCCCGCGCAAAGGCGAGGTCCTCACACGGCTCTCGCAATTCTGGTTCGAAAAACTCGACTTCGTTCCCAACCACCTCGTCGAGGCCACGCCCGGCTGGCTGCCGGAAAAATTGAAACCCTGGCAGCCTCAGCTCGCCGGCCGTTCGATGATCGTCAAAAAAGCCAGCCCGCTGCCCGTCGAGTGCGTCGTGCGCGGCTACCTCGCCGGCTCCGGGTGGAAGGATTACGAAAAGACCGGCGGCATCTGCGGACACAAACTGCCCGACGGCCTGCGCCTCGCCGACAAGCTGCCCGAGCCGATCTTCACGCCCGCCACTAAGGCCGACACCGGCCATGACGAAAATATCTCGTGGAACGAATGCCGCACGCTCCTCGGCGACGATGTCGCACTGCGCCTGCGCGACTGGAGCATTGAAATCTACGAACACGGCCGCGCCTTCGCCGCGCAACGCGGAATCATCATCGCCGACACGAAATTCGAGTTCGGAATCGTGGACGACGAAATCGTGCTCATTGACGAATGCCTCACGCCCGACTCCTCGCGTTTCTGGCCCGCGGACGCCTACGCGCCCGGTTCGAACCCGCCGAGTTTCGACAAGCAGTTCGTCCGCGATTACCTCGAAACGCTGAGCTGGAACAAACAGCCGCCCGCGCCCTCGCTGCCGGCGGATGTCATCGCAAAAACGTCCGAAAAATACATGGACGCCTACCGCCGGCTCACGGGGTTGAAGTTCTAGTGACGAGTGACATGTGATGAGTGACGAACCAGAGCCGCCTGCCGAACCACTCATCACTCGTCACTCATCACTCATCACTGCTCACATCGAAGATTTTGTGATCTTCCTCGCGACCGAGCGCGGCCTTTCGGTCAACTACCAGCTCTCCACGCGCCGTTCGCTCGAGACCTTCGCCGCATGGCTCGCCACGCAGAACATCGCGGACCTCGGGGATATCGGCCAGTCGCACCTCAGCGACTATCTCGCGCATCGCAAGCGTGCCGGCCTCGCCGCCGCGTCCATCAAGGCCGAAGCCATCGCGCTGCGCATTTTTTTCCGGTTTCTCACCGCGCGAAAATTGATCGCGCGCGATCCCGCGGAATTCCTCACCACGCCGCGCATCGAGCGCTACCTGCCCGACACGTTGAACCTCCCCGACATCGAGCGCCTGCTTGGGGCCGTCGGCGACAAGGACCCGCTCGCGCCGCGCAACCGCGCGATCCTCGAGTTGCTCTACGCCTCCGGGCTGCGCATTTCCGAGCTCTGCAACGCGCGGCTCGAAAACCTCGACCTCGACGACGGCTGGATTCGCGTGACCGGCAAGGGCAACAAGACGCGCATCGTGCCCGTCGGAAAAAAAGCCCGCGAAGCCATCGCGCGCTACCTCGCCAGCGAACGCCCGCAACTCGTCGGACCGAAATCCGGCGCCGAAATCTTCCTCTCGAACAACGGCAAAAAACTCACCCGCGCGCGCGTCTGGCAGCTCGTCAGGCAATACGCAAAAATCGCCGGCCTCGACGCGAACGTCTACCCGCACCTGCTCCGTCATTCCTTCGCCACGCACCTGCTCTCGAACGGCGCCGACCTCCGCGTGATCCAGGAACTCCTCGGCCACGCCGACATTTCCACGACGGAAATCTACACCCACGTGGACCAGCGCCGGCTCAAAGCCGTCCACAAAAAATTCCATCCCAGAGCCTGAGGATTTTTGACAGAATTAACGGAATTAATGGAATTGGAGGGAGGAACGAAGGGTCGCGGAATCAACGAGCGGGTTTCCGTTCGGATAGCTCGCCACGGAAGTTCCCTAAAAAATTCTGTGAATTCCGTTAATTCTGTCCAAGAAGCTCTTCAAGCAACGCGCGCCGCCGCTCGTGCTCCTCGTCGCTGATCACCGAGACGAGCGCGCAGCCCTCGATCTCCGGCAGTTCCACCCACGAGCGGCAGCCGCCATATTTTTTCTCCATGCGCAACCGTCGCGGCGGATCGAGACGGAAAACGCGCACGAATGCGACATGCACGCCCGGCGCTTCGTCGTAGCGAAATCGCTCCTCGATCACCGAGTCCCGCCATACGTGCAGCTCGTCGAGCCGATGCACCTGCGCGAGATCGGTGAGCACCGCGGTGCGCTCGATGGCCGCGGCGAAGGCGATCTCGATCTCGTCCTCCAATTGCTGCGGCACCGCGGTCTCCGGCGGCAGCTTCGTGCTCGCGAGCTGTTCGTGGAACCACGTCGGAAAAAGAAAAAACTCGTTGTTGCGGAACGAAAACCCCTCGCGCCCCTCGGCGATCCCGCCCTTGCGCACGATCAGGCTCTGGCGCCCGGTGCCAAGCGCCTCGCAAATCAACGCCCATTCCTTGAAAGCGGCAGTCATTGTCAAAAAGCGAAAATAAATTGGAGCAATCCTCCCGGCAAGGCAGAGAATAAGGCATGCTCCATCGCTTCGATCTGCATGTGCATTCGTTTTTCTCCGGCGACGCGGCGAGTTCGCCCGAGCAACTCGTCGCCGCGGCCCGCGCGAAGGGATTGTCCGGCATCGCGATCACCGACCACAACAGCTGCGAGTCCGCCGCCTACTGCCTGCAGCATGGATTGAGCAACGTGGAGGGCACGCCCGTGGACGGCTTCCTCGTCGTGCCCGGCGTCGAGGTCTCCACCGCCGACGGCCATCTGCTCTGCATTGGCACGACGCTTCCCGACATGATCGGCAAGCCCGCCATCGAGGTGGAACAAGCGATCCACGACCGTGGCGGCGTCGCGATCCCCGCGCATCCCTACGACAAATGGCGCGCCGGCATCCGCGAGGAAGTGCTCCGCGAAATGCGCACGCCGGTGATCGAGGTTTTCAACGCCGCGGTGACTTCGCGAAATTTCAACGCGCAGGCGAGGGATTTCGCCGCCGCGGTGGGCAAGGTCGGCACCGCGGGCAGCGATGCGCACCACGCCAGCGCCGTCGGCACTGCGAACACGGGATTCGATCTCGACGAATTTTCCGTCGCGGGGCTGGTGCGTGCGATCCCGCGCGGCGGCATGTTGAACGAGACCTATCTCAGCCGCTACGAAGGCATGAAAAAGCACTTCGGAAACTGGTTCCGCGTTTTCAACCGCAGTCCGGAAAAGCCGAAGTATTGAAC
>JBOHXO010000472.1:0-3666 GCA_050737475.1 Chthoniobacterales bacterium | reverse complement strand
GGCGCGCACCACGCTGGGTGCGCAGCTTCTCGGCTTTGACGTGGAGATCGAGGCCATAGTCGCGCTCGATTGATGGATTCCCCAATCGCGATCACGCCGCTATCCCGGACGGACGCGCGCGATTGGGATTCATTGCGTCGTTCATTTCGCGGCAAGCCGACGCTGGAGCTTGGTCAGTCCTGGCTCGATCAGAGAGAGCCGTTGTTCGCTGCGGGGCATGTGCGCGTGGCGCTCTCGGGAATGTCGCTCGCGATTTTTGCGACGCTGCGGGACCGCGATGTTTTCAACCCCGTCACGCATTTCAACACCCCGGCATTCGCGCACGGCGACACCTTCGAGATCCTGCTGCAGCCTCACGGACAGACGGCTTATTACGAGTTCCACATCACCCCGGATGCCACGCTGCTCCAGCTTCGCTGGCCGCAACCGATGCGAAGCCTCGCACTCGATTGGTCCGCCGCGGCGGATCCGCTGCTGGCGTATAAAATCACCCGCTGGCGTGTTCGCGCCAAGGCCCGCCTTGCCAGACACGGATGGGAAGTGCATGCCGAGATTCCGCTGCAAAAAATCTTCGAAAGCGACACGCCCTGGAACGGCAGCCACCTGCTGGTGAATTTCGCCCGCTACGATCACACGCGCGGCCGTATTCGACCGGTGCTTTCTGCCACTGCGCCGCTCAGCAAACCGGATTTTCACCGGACGGCGGAATGGCAGGCGCTGGAATTGCGGTTCCGCTAATTGACGCGATATCCACCACCATTGCCCTGGCCGCCATTGCCACCGCCACCGCGGCGCTGCTGCCACTGCTGACGCATGGCCTCCCACTTCGTCTTCTGCTCGGGCGTGAGAATTTTATCCACTTCCGCCCGCGCTTTCTCGAATGCCGCACGGCGGTCCTCGCGACTCATCTGGCCACCCGCAGCTCCAAATTGCGCCTGAAAGATCGCGCTGATTTTTTGCGCCTGATCATCGGTCAATCCCAGATCCGTTTTCATCTGCTGCATCCGTTCCGCACGGCGCTGCTCGGGATTGCCTCCGCCGCCATTGCCACCAAATTGCCGGTTGCCACCGCCCTGACGATTATTGCCTGCGTTCTGGCGATTGCCACCGTTGCCCTGAAGATTCCCGTCAGACTGCCGGTTGCCGCCGCCATTATTGCCGGCATCGGCCTGGGGATTTTGGGAAGCATTGCCGCCATTTTGTCTTTGCGGCCGGGCAGTTTCATTCGCGCTGGCGACATCCGTTCGATCTGTTGTGGCATCGGCTGCGGGCTGCGCGGGAATCGCGGCAGTCTTGGGCTTGCACGAGGTGTTCAACGTGAGCATGGCGAGACCCACGACGGCAGGGGGGAGCAGGCGTTTCATCATGAGGTCTTCAACCCCGCAGAATCGCGGGTGTCGCAAACTTTTTTTGGCCGCCGTCTGTGTCACGCACTTTAGTTTGCCTCGCGATGCGCGAGTGAGGAATCACCTGCCGATACCAACACAAGCGCGAGTTTTTCGCTGGGCCGGCGGACAAGCTCCCATGTGGTCGCGCGCGGCATGGCGACAATGTCCGCGCCTTCCCATAATCGTTCGGCGCCGCGGTAGGCAGAGGCATTCTCGACGCGACGGCAACCGTCCGGCATAGGCTCGATGAGCTTTGCATTGCCGCCTCCGAGGACGGTGATGTCCGGGCTGAAGACATCCTGCAATGTGGCGACCGCCGCACCCACGGCTTTCAACCAGCGACGCCGGCCGAGTTGGCGAAGACCTTTTTTCGAGAGCCAATGCATGAATTTCGCGCGGCGCGTGAAGCGCAGCAAACCGATCTCAATGCCAATCAATGCATCGTCCGCGATGAGGCTTGCGCCCGTGCTGGTGCCGAAGCCGAGAAAAAGCAATCGCCCCGATTCGTAGTTTCCAAGCGCCTGCATGGCCGCGTCGTTCATGAATCGCACCGGCACGCCAAACGCTTTTTCGTATTCGAAATCGAGCCAGCCGGGACCGAGATTCAACGGATCGCGCGAGGGTCGGCCGTCACGGAGCAATCCGGGATAGCCCATGGAAATGCAGTCGAAGCTCCAATCCGCCACGGCCTCGCCCACTTCGCGCACCATATCCTCCGGTGTGAATTGCGAGCCGGACTTCACCTTGCGCACCTCGCCGTCATGGGCATTCATCAACTTCACGTTGCTGCCGCCGACGTCGAGCATCAGCACTTTCATTTGTGTGCCTTCGCCGCCTCAAACGCATCGAAGCCTCCGCGCCGGATTCCTTCCATCAACTCCACCATGCCTTCGCCATTGACCTTTGCGGTGACCCACCGCGCGCGCGCCTTGAGCGAGGGGATCGCGTTCACCACGGCGACCGGCAGGCCGCACATTTCGAGCAACGCATGATCGTTCTCGGCATCACCGACAGCCACCACCTCGGAGGGCGATATATCCAGCTGCTTCAGCGCGACGCGCAGCCCGCTCGCCTTGTTCACGCCGGGCGGGAGAACCATCACCGCGCCCTTGTTGAAGATCACCTGATGCTCGAGTCCCATTTCCTTGATCAACTCGATCACGACCACCTCGTGCGGCTCGACCGTGGCCACAATGGATGCGCCGACCGAGAGCGGCGCCACGCCCCGGCGCGCAAGCTCCGTCACGAATTCCTCAGGCGGCGGTGTGCCAAGGCCGCGCACCTCGCCCGTATGCGGATTATGCAGCAGCGCTCCATTTTCCGCCACGACGAGATCGAAGATATTCAGCGGCACATCAAGCCGGTCGAAGTCCGTGAGCTCGCGGCCGGTGACGAGAATCACGCGAATGCCATCCGCCCGCAGCCGCGAAACTTCCTCGCGCGCGTTCGCGGAGACGACTCCCTCCGTGGCAAGCGTCCCATCGAAATCGGTGGCCAGCGCACGCCATCTCATGCCTTTGATTCGCACGCGGAAGGCCTGCCGCGCGCACGGTTTTGCAAAGGCCATTGATTCCCGGGAACCAGCCATGGCACGCTCCGCGGGATGAAGCAGTCTGATTTGCCGGAAGCAGCCGGAGAAACCGGGGAGCCGGCGAGTGGACCGATCGGCGTGTTCGATTCCGGCATCGGCGGACTCACCGTCGCCGCCGCGCTGCAAAAACTGCTGCCCGCCGAGCGCATTTTCTACATCGGCGACACGGCGCGCGTGCCCTACGGCGGAAAGAGCCGCCGCACGATCGAACGCTACAGCGTGGAGATCGCCGGACTGCTGCTGGCCGAGCAGGCGAAACTCATCGTCGTCGCCTGCAACACGGCTTCCGCGCTGGGAGTGCCGAGGTTGAAGCAGCTTTTCAAGATTCCGGTGCAGGGCGTGATTGATCCCGGCGCCGCGGCCGCGGTGCGCGCCAGCAAAAGCGGCCGCATCGGCGTGATCGGCACACGCGCGACCATCGGCAGCCGCGCCTACGAACAGGCCATCCACGAGCTTTCGCCCGACGCAAAAGTTTTTGCCGAGGCCTGCCCGCTGCTCGTGCCGCTCATCGAGGAGGGATGGTTCGACGACGAGGTCACCGACCGGATTCTGCACCGCTATCTCGACCCGTTGCTGGGCGAGGGGATTGATACGCTCGTCCTCGGTTGCACGCATTATCCGCTGTTGCGCGATGCGATTGGCCGCGTCGCCGGTGAAAGTGTGATGCTCGTGGACTCCGCCCAAAAC
>JBOHXO010000471.1:0-4154 GCA_050737475.1 Chthoniobacterales bacterium | reverse complement strand
ATGCTCACGGTGGTCGAGCCGGTGGCGGTCGGCGTACCGGAGATGTAACCCGTGGTGGTGTCGAGGGTCAGCCATGCGGGCAATCCGGTGGCGCTGAAGCTGGTGGGCTTGAACGACGCGGTGATCTGGTAGCCGAGCGGAGCACCGACGTTGCCGGCTTTCGTCAACGTGCTGTTGATCGAGGGCACGGTGGGCGTGGCGGGTCCGATATCAATGACGAGCATTGCGGCGCCGGTGCCGGAGGAGTTGCTGGCGCGTGCTTCGACGTTCGCGGTGGTCACCGAGGTCGGCGTGCCGGAAATGATACCTGTGACGGTGTTGCAGTCCAGGCCCGCGGGCAAAGCGCCGGTGGCGTTGTAGTTCGTCGGGCTATTAGTGCCTACGATTTGATAGGTGAAGGGCACGCCGACGGTTCCACTGGCGTCGAGTGGGCTGGTGACCACGGGAGCCAGGGTCGGGGCTGCGGAGACCGTGAAATGCAGGGTCGCCGTGCCGGTGCCGTTGGCATTGGTCGCGGTGATTGGCGAGTTGTAGGTGCCGGGCGTGGTGGGCGTGCCGGAGATCAGGCCCGAAGGCGCGTCAATGTGCAGGCCAGGAGGCAGGCTGGTCGCGCCGAAGCTCGTGGGGCTGTTCGTCGCGGTCATTTGATAGGCGAAAGACACATCCTCCTGCGCCGTGACGGTCGTCGCGCTCGTGATGACGGGTGATGCGCCGCTGGTGCCGCCGTCGTACACACCGAGCTCGTAGAACGACGCGTTGCCGCCACTACTAGAGCCGGTCACGGTGACTCTCACGTAGCGGGCTGTCGTGCTCGCAAAGACGTCCGACGAATTTCCATTCACCGTGTTGGCCGTCTGGTCGACGATCGTGTTGTAAGTCGCATCGTTGGCTGAGACTTCGAGCTTGTATTTGTAGGCGCGGCTCGTGGGGGAATACCACATGATGTCGACGCGCGTGAATGTCTTTGCCGAGCCGAGATCCACACGCCACCACTGCGGGTAGGGTGTTACGCCCGTCCAACGGGTGCCCGTGGCACCGTCGTTGCCTTTTGCCGCGGTGTCCGTGCCATTGACAGAGGAAGATGTCTGCGGCTGGTTCAGCGCGAGATTCGTCCCGCCACCGGAAGCCGCGTTGATCGTGATCGCCAGCTGCTTGGTATCCGATCCCGAGCCATTCGTCGCGGTGATCGCATAATTCGTCGAAGCGGCTGCCGTGGTCGGAGTGCCGGAAATCAAGCCGGTGGCCGTATTGATGCTCAATCCCGCAGGCAGCGAAGGCGCGGAAAAACTCGTCGGGCTGTTCGTCGCCATGATCTGGTAGCTGAACGCCGTACCGGCCGTCCCCGAGGCCGTCAACGAGCTGGTGATCACCGGAGCCGCCCCCGCGGGAGTACCGAAAACGGAAATTTCATACGCCGAGGCGAACCCCGCATTCGCGCCGGTCACGGTGACCCGCACATAGCGGCCGGTCGCGGAAAAAGGATCCGTTGTGTCGCCGAAGGTGACGTTCCCCGTCTTGTCCACCACGGTGTTGTAAGTCGCGTCGTCCGCCGAGACCTCGATCTTGTATTTGTAGGCGCGTGACGTCGTGCTGTACCAATTGATCGTGGCGCTCGTGAGCGAGTAGCTGGACCCGAGATCAACCTTCCACCATTGCGGGAAGGTGCCGTCCACGGCCGTCCAGCGCGTGCCGGTTGCGACGCCGTCGTTCGCATTTGCCGCGACGCTGGTGCCCTGGACGCTAGAGGCAGTCGCCGTCTTGCCTTGTGCGACGTTGGTTTGTGCGAGGAGCGGCGCGCTGATGACGAACGACGCCGCGAGGAATGTGGAGATATGTCTCAGGTTCATGGGGGGAAATTTCCTGAATTGTGGAGTTTGGATAATGAACTCGCATCGAGGCCGGATTCGACGATGAGCAACTGCCTTTTGGACAACTCGCAGGATCGCAAAATGCCGCGGCAACGGCACCAGTTCATTATTTGGTGGGGAGCTTGCAGTAATGGGAAATCCCCTGCATGTGTCAAACAATTACGCGCATAACCACGTCAGCCAAGCCACTTTAACGATAACGCATTTACTCAGTTGTTAAGCCAAAGTGAACGAATCACCGATTTTTAAGAGGGTGCGTGAAATCCGCGTTGCCATTTCGGCTCGGGGTATCGCCCTGATCGCGGTTGAACATGGTTTCGGCGCTTCCCCCCAAAGCGTCTCGCTCCGACGGAATAAAATCGGATCAACCGGTGCGCCGCTCGTTTACAGCGATTGCAGGAATTTGACGAGGGCGGCGCGATCGGATGCAGACATCGTGCGGAACGCTTCCTTCGACGCTTCCGCCTCGCCGCTGTGCCAGAGAATGGCTTCGGTAATCGTGCGCGCACGGCCATCGTGCAAATATGCCTCGCCCCCACTCACCCCGGCTGTGAGCCCGATGCTCCAAAGCGGCGCGGTGCGCCATTCGGCGCCGGTCGCGTCGCCCTCGGCCATATTGTCGGCGAGGCCGGCGCCCATGTCGTGCAACAGCAGATCGGTGTAAGGATGGATGGTCTGCCCGCGCAGTTCGGCGAATGGGTGATAGGGGCTCGTGGTCATGCTTGGGATGTGACATTTCACGCAACTCGCGGAGGTGAACAATGCCTCGCCTTGCAACGCCTGCGCGTTCGTAAGGTCGCGCCGCGCGGCGATTCCTAGCAGCGCAACGTAGCGATACATAAGGTCGAGGTTCGCGGCGGAGAGTTCCGCGCTCGGGCCGGGATTCGGCTGGTTCGCGCCGCGGTCGAGATTCGGTGCGACTGCGGTCGTCACGCCCATGTCGTTGTTGAGTGCGCTGGCGATTTGATGGCGGAGGCGCGCCTGGCCTGCCTTGTAGCCGAAGCGGCCCACGCGTAGATCGCCTGTTTCCGGATCGGTGACCGTCCGAACGCGCCCCGAAATTCCGTCGGCGTTCGAATCGTTCGGATCCGCGAATCCCGTGATCGTGCTCTCGGGGACTGCCTCCAGGAGGCCGAGACCGACAAGCTGCGGCGCGGCACGAAACGAGTAATATGCCGGCGTCACGCCGGTGAATGCGTAGTTCGGCTTGCGGAGTTGATAGGCCGTGCCGTCGCCGTAGGTGCCGTTGATCGTCGTCCAGCTTCCGATCGTGACGGTCGCCTCGGGCGTGCTGCCGTCGGCCATGCGCGATTGAAGATAACGACCGAGGTCGGGATGTGGCGCCCCGGTGGCATCGCTTCCGACACGCATGACGCCGTTGACGGCGAGAATGCCGGTCTCGACCGGGAGCGCACGGCCATTGCCGACGTGGCACGCCACGCAACTGCGCGAAACGTAGCGGGGCCCAAGCATGCCGACGAGTTCCGGAAAAATCGGGTTATCCGGCTCCTCGTGAGATCCATCGCCGAAGTCAGAATGGTGCAGGCGGCGGCCGAGCATGAACGTTTCGACGTTCGTATCCGATATATTTCCGGCGAGTTCTTTGAAGCGATGCTGGGGCTCGTTCGAATACTGATACGGCAACGTGGTCTTGCCGCCCGTCCAGGCTGTCTCCGGCAAGGGATAAGAATCGAGACTCTGGTTGATGCCCGCAACGACGCCCCCGTTGAAGCCCATGTCCTTTCCTTCGGCCCACGGGACGATGCCCTGACCGACGATATAAAGCAGCACAGTGCCGTAGTAGTTCAGGCGTCCGTGCCTTGGACCATTCAAAAACTGGCTGATCTCAATTTCCACGCGGTCACCCAACTGCAGTGCACGGTTCCCAAACTGGGCATTCTGACTAATGGTGGCGGTGTAATTATAGTCGGTCTCGCCCGGTATGGCGGACGGGTTCGTGGAGGCGAGGGTCGCGATCTGGTTGTTATTGTATTCTGCAACCGTGGTGACGCCGCGGAAGAATGTGCGGAATTCGGCGGGATTCAGGCGATCCAGGGTCTTGTAGTTGAAAGTGATTTCCTGTGGCTGCCCGGCCTTGCCGATATGGTCAATGATCTCAATTCTCGCCACACGCTGCTCCCAATACCAGCCCAGGTAGTGGTCGTAGATGTGGAACTCGGCCTCGCGCCCATGGCGGTCGCGGGCGCGGTCTCCGAAGCGGGTGAACAAAGCCGTCGGCGTATCCACGGTCGTATTGGGATCGAGCGCGGTGCTGCTGTTGAACAA
>JBOHXO010000470.1:0-4871 GCA_050737475.1 Chthoniobacterales bacterium | reverse complement strand
TTCCCAGGACGTGAACAGCTCGATCCAGGGCTTCGCGTAGGAGGAGGATTTGAAGAGCAACCCGAGCGCGGTGAATTTCGGCTCGGTGAAAATCACGGCCCAGCGGCCGGTGCTCGTTTCCGGATGCTTGTAGAAATCCACCAGCGGGGCGATCTCCTCCACGCTTCCCCCGGCCGTGGCGCGGGAGAGGTCCGTGATTCCGTTATATGTCTTGTCGTATAACGGGTCGGCCCAGAGTTCCTTCGTGCTCGCGATGACGTCGGGCAGGGTGATTGTGCCCGTGTAGCGGATGGCGATGCAGCGATGCTCCGGCAGGATAACGTATTCGAAGGTCATTCCGCCGCGGTGCCGGATGAAGGGTGACGAAGGTGGGATACGGCGGTGTGTGGCGAGGAAGTCGGTCTGTGACAGGTCATGTTCCAAGAGAAATGCAGCAGGAAACTGCCAGTGAGGTATCCTCCTGACAAGCTGTCATTTCAGTGTGGATGAATTTTTTTTAATGCCGGATGCGGTTTATTGGAAAGTGGTTTTCGCGCCGGGATTTCTGCCGGGCGGAATGCCAGCAAGGTGACAAACAATTTACTAGACTTTGCACGGACTTGCTTTGACTGTGGTTGTGCTGCATTTGGAGCCCGTTGGGGACGGGCGCGCGCGTTCGTGCCGGGGTGGAATACAACTCGCAACACTATGAAAACGTCTCTTTATCTTCTTGCAGCCACAGCTTTACTGGTCGCGCCGATCCCTCTCCGGGCCGTCACCATTGACATGCCGTATTTCACCGGCACTCAGGGCTCCATCAACTCCGGCACATACACCGTCGTGAACGACGGCGACACCTTGTTCGGCGATATCTTCGCGAATTCCTTCGAGGGAATCACCGGAGGCACTTTCAATTTTGCCACTCTCCAGCCCGATGCCAGCAACATCGGCTCGCTTGTGGCATCCACGGGCGGCGCCGTGACCGGCGGCGATTTCACGTTTCATGACATCACGGCTCTCGCCGCGTCCGCGGCGGATGCGGTGACCGGAGGCACGTTCACGTTCCACGACAACTCCACGCTCTACGCCTCGGAATTTCAGTCCGTGAGCGACTCCACGTTGAGGCTCCACGACGGCGCGACCCTCAGCGCCACCGTGGGCGATTCCGTGGTCAGCAGCGATATTGAGATGCACAATTCCAGTCTCATCAATATAGACGCCGACGACGCGTTGTGCGACGGCACCACCATCACATTCAGCGATGCGGGCGGTGGCGACGGTGGCACGCTCAAGCTCAACGGCCACGACATTCCCATTGGCTGGATCAGTTCGGCCTCGGGCGGCATCATCACCAACGAATCCGCCAGCAACGCCACACTCTCGCTCGACTTCGACACCGTCACGAAAACCTTCAACGGCCTCATCGAGGACGGCAGCGGCGGCGGCATGCTGTCGCTGGTGAAATACGGCACCGGTGTGCAGGAACTTGGCAGCGCGAATACCTACACCGGCGGCACCACCATCAATGGCGGCACCCTGCGCGTGAGCAACACTTCGGGCAGCGCCACCGGTTCCGGCAATGTGATCGTCGAGTCGGGCGGCACGCTCGACGGCAACGGCATCATTTCCGGCGATGTCACCGTGAGGGGGACCATTGATCCGGACGTCAAGCTCACCACGGGCGACATGACGCTCGACGGCGGCGGCGCCTACATCTGGGAGATCCGCGCGTTCACCGGGAATCCCAGCGACACGGACCTCCTCGACACCGATGCGCTCGATATCACCGCCACCAACGTCTCTCCATTCATCGTCCTCCCGCAGTTGCAGACCGCGACGAATGCCTTCAATTTCACGCAGGACTACACGTGGGACATCGCGCAGACGACCGGCATCACCGGCTTCTCCGCCGATAAATTCACGATCAATACCGCGTTCTTCGCAAACTTCGCGCCGGGCTCGTTCGCCGTTCAGACTTCCGGCAATATTCTCCAGCTTCATTATGCAGGCACCTCCACCGCCAATGTGGATTTCTCGTTCGTCACGTCTTTGAACGGCGCGTTGTTTGATGGCACCGTGACTTTTCTCAACGATGGCGTGACGACCGCCGGCTCGCTCACCGTGGATACGGCCCATGGCGTGGATGGGGGCACGCAGTTGTTCCAGGGCAGCTCGAGCCTCCTTCCGAACGTGGCCAACGCGGTTTCCGACGGCATCCAGGAATTTCGCGACACCTCTTTCCTCCAGACTGCGACGACAGATGCCGTCACCGGCGGCATCCAGCGATTTTACAATGATTCCTATCTCGGCGCGAACGCAACCGGCGCGCTCAGCGGAGCAAACATCCTGCTCGCCGACAACAGCAAGCTCTACCTCAATGCCACGAATGCGACCGGCTCCGGCACGCGCCTCTTCATGGACGGCACCGGTGGCCAGACTCCGACAGTCTTGATGGGGGGCTACAGCAACACCTTCGGCAGGCTCTCCTCCCCCGGCACCGGAGCCACCATCACCAATGGGAACAGCCTCAGCGCGGCTACGCTCACCATTGATTCCTCCAGCGACACGACATTTGGCGGAAAAATCACCGACGGCGGCGGCGGTGTGTTGAGCCTTGTGAAAGCCGGTTCGGGCGTCCTCCAGCTCTCCGGTAACTCGAACGACTACACCGGCGACACCACGGTCAACGACGATGGCGCTCTCACCGTGACCAACACCTCCGGCAGCGCCACCGGCTCCGGCCACGTGACCATCGGGCCGGACGCGGCCCTCGCGGGCAACGGAATCATCTCCGGCGGCGTCACGCTCAACGGCACGATCATTCCCGGCGCCATTTTCGGCGGCGAAGACGATATCGCGACGCTCTCCACCGGCGCGCAGACATGGAACCCCGACGCCGGCTACGAATGGAGCATCGGCGCGGCGGGCGGCGTGGCGGGCACGGGCTACGATACGGTCGCCATCACCGGCGGCCTCGATATCGCCGCCACCGCTGCCAATCAATTCCACGTCGAGATGGCCACGCTCGGTCAATTCAGCGAAATCGGCTTCATGGAGGACTTCGACTCCGCCGCGAACTACTCGTGGACAATCGCCTCGACCACCTCCGGCATCACGAATTTTGCCGCGAATAAATTCGACCTCGACCTCGAGGATTTCGTGAACCCCTTCAACGGTTCCTTCAGCATCGCGGTCTCCGGCAACAACCTGAACATCGTTTACACCGGCGCTGCGGCGATCCCCATCGTCAGCCCCTACGTCACGTCCGTGAGCGGCAATCTCACCTCCGGCGTCCGCACGGTCACCACCGGCACCGTCACCTCCGACACAGCCAGCGGCCTCTCCGGCGGCCAGCAGAACTTCATCGCCTCCACGCTCCACGCCAACGTCGCCAATGCCGTGAAGGGTGGCTTCCAGATCTTCTCCACGGGCTCCACCCTCGACGCCGCGGCCGCGGATGCCATCACCGGCGGCCAGCAGATTTTCCACGACACGTCCCACCTCGACGTCAACGCTGCCGGCGCGATCTCCGGCGGCTTGCAGATTTTTCGTGGCAACTCCGTGCTGAATGCCGACGAGGCCCAATCCATCTCCGGCGTCGCCGAGCAGGATTTCTACGACACCTCCACGCTTAACGCCGCCGCGACCAACGCCATCGTGGATGGCTTCCAGGAGTTTGAGGACACTTCAAAACTCATCGTCAGCGCCGCCAACGCCGTCTCCGGTGGCTTCCAGCATTTCGACGACAACACGGTGCTGCAGTTCACCCCGGGTGGCTCCGTGAGCGGCGGCGTGCAGAACTTCTTCGGTGTTTCCTATCTGGATGCGAGCGTCGTCGGCGCGGTGACGGGCGGCGTACAAGGCTTCCACGCCAACTCATTCCTCGTGGCCAGCGCCACGAACTCCGTCTCGGGCAACTTCATGTCCTTCCAGGAAAATTCCGCCCTCTACGCGAACGCGACGAACGCCGTCCAAAACTCGGACATCCTCCTCGGCAACGATTCCTCGATCGTGATCAGCGTCGACGACGCGCTCGCTCCGAGCAACATCATTACCTTCGACAACGGCGACAGCTCACCCGGCGGCACTCTCAAGCTCAATGGCTTTGACGCGACGGTGGGCGTCATTGATTCGGCGTCGGGCACGCACAGCGGTGTTATCCGAAATGGCGACGCCACTCTTCCCTCCGTCCTCGTGGTGCAGCTCGGCGTGGATGTGACCTCGACCTTCGGCGGCGTCATGGAGGATGGCGGTGCGGCCGCGCTTGCGCTCGTGAAGACCGGAGTCGGCACGCTCACCCTCACCGGCGGCTCCAACACTTTCTCCGGCGGCACGATCATTTCCGCCGGCGCACTGCGCGTGAACAACGACTCCGGCAACGCGCTCGGCAGCGGCACCGTGATCGTCGCACCCACCGGCACATTGGGCGGCATCGGCACCATCACCAGCTCCGTCACTATGAACGGCACGCTCTCACCCGGCGAAGCCGCCCATACGGTCGGCACGCTCCACACCAACGACGAGACATGGGGCGGCGGCGGCACTTACGATTGGAGCATCAACGACGCCGCAGGCTCCGCGGGCACCGGCTACGACCAGCTCTCCGTCACCGGCACGGTCAACATCACCGCGACCCCGGGTGACAAATTCACGATCGCTCTCAACACGCTCGACGCGAACGACACACCTGGCCGTCTCGAGAATTTCAACACAGCTATCAGCCGCACATGGACCATCGCGACCGCCAGCACCGCCTTCACCAGCTTCGACGTCGCCGCGTTCACGCTCAATATGTCCGGCTTCGTGAACGCCTACAACGGCACCTTCGCCATCACGAATGTCGGCAACGACCTCGCCATCGAATACACCGGCGCCCCCGCGCACATCATCGA
>JBOHXO010000469.1:0-4151 GCA_050737475.1 Chthoniobacterales bacterium | reverse complement strand
GAATGGAGCCGTGCGCGGGCCTATCTCGCGGGTGGGCGAATCGGCGAAGCGGTCCTGCTGCTCGACGAACTGGTCGAGCGCGAGCCGGAGCGCGACGATTTTTTCGCGCTGCTGGCCTATGTTTTTTTCGCGGCAGGATTGAATGACGAGGCGGCGGAACTGCTCGGGACCTGCGGTGGCGGCGACGGGCCCGGGTTGCTGCTGTTGAAAGCGGAGCATTTGCGCAGGGTGGGCGAAATCGCGCAAAGCGGGGACCTGCTCCGGCGCGTCGCGGAAAATCCACGACTGCCCGCCGGACTCGCCATCCATCTTGCAACGGCCTTCCTCCGCGTCCGCGATTTTGCGAAAGCGGCGGAGATTTTTTCCCGTGTCGTCGAGGAGAACCGAAAAAATGCGGCGGCGCTGGCGGGTCTTGGCTATTGCTGCGTGCGCGGACGGCGGCTGGAGGATGCGGAATCGCTCGCCAGGGAAAGTGTCGGCGCGGCCTATCATTTCGCGTGGGCGCATTTTGTGCTGGGCCTGGCGCTGGCGGGTCAGGGCCGCGTACGGGAAGCCATCGAGTGCTTTGAACGCGCGGTGGAAATGAATCCCCATCTTGGCGTCGCAAGGCTGCATCTCGTCTCGTGGCTGCGGCGAACGCACGCGCCCGCGGAGCGAATCGAACGCCAGCGCGGGCTTTTGGGGGAAGGGCTTGCCTCGGTGCCGTTGTCGTCGCTGCGGGAAACGCTTCGCGGGAGATTGCTCGCGGGGCGCAGGAAACGCCTGGCCGCACGCCGCCGCGAACGCGGTCTTATCCTTAAAAACTGACGATCAATTGCGGAGTTTGCGCAATTTTGCGGATTGCCTCTCGACAGCGCGCGGCGAAACCCGTTATCGAAATTGCGCCCAGCAATGAGCGACATTACCCGTTTTCTCATGCAACCCGAGGCCTTCCTTATATGGACCTCGGTTGCCAAGACCCTGTTCGTCCTTTTCGGAGCGATCCTTCCGCTTGTCTCGCTCTCGGTGTTCGCCGAGCGCAAGGTCAGCGCGTTCATCCAGGATCGCATCGGGCCGAACCGCGTGGGCATCCCGGCCACGATCTTCGGCGCGAAGAAGGACATCAGCCTCTGGGGCCTCGGCCAGATGGTCGCCGACCCGATCAAGCTCCTGCTCAAGGAGAACTTCATCCCGGACTCGGTCAACAAGTTCTACTACTACATCGCGCCGAAGCTCACGATGATCCCGCCGCTGCTCGTAATGGCGGTGCTGCCGTTCGGCTGCCCGTTCATTTTCGACGAGGGCAGGACGGTGAACATGGTCGTGGCGAACATTGATATCGGCATCCTGTTCGTCTTCGCGGTCTCGTCGCTCGGCGTTTACGGCATCGTGCTCGCGGGCTGGGCGTCGAATTCCAAATATCCCTTCCTCGGCGGCATCCGCTCGAGCTCGCAGATGATCTCCTACGAACTCGCGCTCGGCCTCTCGGTCGTGCCGATCTTCCTCGTCACGAGCACGCTGAATCTTTCCGAAATCATCACCTGGCAGATTCACAACGGCTGGTTCCTCTTCCCGTTCACGTGGACGCAGCCCGACGGCTTCGCGCCGTGGCGCTGGGCGCTGTGCTTCACGATGATCATTTCGTTCATCATTTTCCTCGTCTCGATGTTCGCGGAGACGAACCGCACGCCCTTCGATCTCCCCGAGGCCGAGCAGGAGCTGGTCGGCGGCTACCACACGGAATATTCCTCGATGGGCTTCGCGCTCTTCTTCCTCGGCGAATACGCCGCAATGATCGCCGGCTCCGGCGTGATCGTGACGCTTTTCCTCGGCGGCTGGAGCTTCCCCGGGATTCCCGATGGCACGGCGACCACGATCCTCTGGTGGCATGTCGCGCCGTGGCTCGCCAGCGCGTTCTGGACGTTCATCAGCATCAACATCTTTTTCGCGAAGGTCAGCGCGTTCATCTTCTTCTTCATTTGGGTGCGCTGGACCGTGCCGCGTTTCCGCTACGACCAGCTCATGCGCCTCGGCTGGATCTACTTTTTCGAAATCGCGCTCGTGAATATCTTTCTCGTCGCGCTCATCCTTGTTTATCTGAAAAAATAACGCATGGCCTTCGTCGTCCAACGCCCCAAACTCAGTCTCGCGGAGAAGCTTTATCTCCCCGCGGTGCTCGGTGGCCTCCTGCTCACGATCAGGCACTTCTTCAAGGGCGCGGTCGGCAAGAACGTGACCATGCAATATCCCGAGGAGAAATGGGACGACAAGCTGCCCGAGTGGTATCGCGGCGCGCCCGCATTGGTCGCCGACGAATGGGGCCGTGAGCGCTGCGTTTCCTGCCAACTCTGCGAATTTATCTGCCCGCCGCGCGCGATCACAATCACGCCCGAGGAAATTCCGAACAACGACCCGTGGGCGAAGGTCGAGAAGCGGCCGAAGGAATTCGAGATTGATATGATCCGCTGCATCTACTGCGGCCTGTGCGAGGAAGTCTGCCCTGAGCAGGCGATCTTTCTCAAAAAGGATTATTCGATCACCGGCTACACGCGCGAAGAGATGAAGCACAACAAGGCGAAGCTCTACGAGCTCGGCGGCACGATGCCGGGTGTCGTGAACAAATGGAACGACGAGAAATAATCGCCTGACACGCCGCACCGTTTCACCAACCAACCCGCTGCCAACCACGTGACCCTGTTTTTATTCTGGGCCTTTGCCGCATTGATGCTCGCCTTCGCGCTGGGCGTCGTGTTCCTGCGCAATCCCGTCTCGTCGGCGATGTGCCTCGTGGTGTCGTTCATCGGCCTCGCCTCGCTCTTCTTCCTGCTCGACGCGTTCTTCATCGGCATCATCCAGATCCTTGTCTACGCCGGCGCGGTGATGGTGCTCTTCCTCTTCATCATCATGCTGCTCGACCTCAAGGCCGAGAAACGCCGCCGGATCAATCTCCCCGCATGGCTCGGCGGAGTGGTCGTGATCGCGGGATTCGTCGCCATTCTCGCAAGGGTGATTCATTCCGGTGCGAAGGAAACGCTCGCGGATTTCACCCTTACCAAGCCCGAGCTCAGCCCGGCCGCCGCGGACGTGAAGGCCATCGGCTTCACGCTCTTCACCGATTTCAACCTGCCCTTCCAGATCATCGGCGTGCTCCTGCTCGTCGCAACGATCGGCGTCGTGGTGCTCTCAAAGAAGGAACTGAAATGAGGAATTCGGAATTCGAAATTCGGAATTCGAAATGTCGAACCGCCGCTCCGGCGCGGGACATCTTCATTCCCCATTTCGCATTCCCCATTTCGCATTTTTCCTAAAATGGAACCAACCCTCGCCGATTACCTCGCCGTCAGCGGCCTGCTCTTTGCGATCGGGCTCGCCGGGGTGCTGCTGCGCCGCAACATCCTCATCATTTTCATGTGCCTCGAGCTCATGCTCAACGCCGCGAACCTCTCGCTCGTCGCGTTCTCGCGCTTCCACCTCGTGCACGGCATGCCGAATTACAACGCGCAGGTCTTCGTGTTTTTCATCATCACCGTCGCCGCCGCAGAGGTGGCCGTCGGCCTCGCCATCATCGTCGCGCTCTTCCGCGCGCGGCAGACCACGCACGTCGAGGACCTGAACACCTTGAAATTCTAGATGACCCCGCAAACGGCACCCTGGATCATCCTCTTCCTGCCGCTCATCATGGCGGGGGCGATTCTTTTTCTCGGCCAGCGCTCGAAATTTCTCAGCGCGGGATTCGCCATTTTCAGCGCCGTGATCGGCGCTGTGCTGAGCTGGTGGCTGTTCCTGAGCGGCGGCGATGTGCTCACGACCGTGGACTGGATCAATCTTGGCCGCCTGCTCGGCCCCGACGGATTCCACTTCACCGTTCCCATTGGCCTTTCGATTGACGAATTGAGCCGCCCGATGCTCGTCATCGTCACGACGATCGCCTCGCTCGTGTTCATCTACTCGGTCGGCTACATGGATCACGAGGAGGGCTACTGCCGCTATTTTGCAGGGCTCGCGCTCTTCCTCTTCTCGATGCTCGGCATCGTGCTCGCCGACAATTTCGTGATGATGTTCATCTTCTGGGAGCTCGTCGGCGTGAGTTCCTACATCCTCATCGGGCATTACTACAAAAAGGATTCCGCCGGCGACGCGGCGAAGCAGGCGTTCATCGTCAACCGCATCGG
>JBOHXO010000468.1:0-5895 GCA_050737475.1 Chthoniobacterales bacterium | reverse complement strand
ATACAGGGCCATGTAAAGAAACGCACCGGCCGTGAAGCAGACGAAGCCGCGCAGCAATGACATCGGGCTGGCGAGGAGCCGCTCCGTGCCGTCGGCCGCGTAGACGTGAATCCACGAGGCGGCGGCGAGCAGGCCGACACAAATCCCGAGCGCCACGAGCCGGTTCACCGGGCAGGCGCGGAAGAGCAAGCGCAGCAGCGGCCATGCGGTGATGTAGAGCAGCAGTTCGACGCTGATGGACCAGCTTGGCAGATTAATGCTGTTCCAATTGTCGCCCGCGAACGTCCATTGCTGCACGCCGGCGAGGTTCGCGAGGAAGACGGACAGCTCGAGATTTGAAAATGGCGGCTCGTGCTTGCGCAGCGAACCGATGACGAACATCGCGGCGGTAAAGAGCGTGGCCGCGAGATAAAACGGATAGATTTTTCCGATGCGTGCGGTGAAGTAGTCGCGCCAGATGCCGTTTTGTCGCGGCGGATGGACGTAAAAGAGGATGAAGCCGCTCAGCACGAAGAAGAGGTCCACGCCCTCGCCGTGCCAGAAAAACAGGCGATCGTAGGCCGCGGTCCAAAACGTTTCCGGCCCTGGCGGCCAGAGGTGTGTGATTTCAAGATGCGCCAGAAAAACGGCGATGGCGGCCAGTCCTCGTAATGCCGCATGGCCGGAGAGATAGGGGCGCGGCGTGCCGGGGGAGGCGGTCATCCGGCGTCAATGCGGCGTGGTCAGGCCGCCTCGGCGACGGCTTTTTTCACGGGCGCTTTTTTCGCGGCTGGTTTTCGCGGCTCGAACTCGAAACCGACCTTGCCGTTTTCGAGCTTGAGGTAGGCGCAGAAGGGTTTGCCTTTTTTTGAGATGAAGCGCGGGATCAGATCGGTCTTTCCGGTCTGGAGGAGCTTGAGCACTTGCTCGGCGGGAATTTCCTTCTGGAGGATGACCTTGCCGGTGCGGAATTTGCAGGCGGGCGTCTGGTCGCAAACGTAGGCCGCGCCAATGTCGTGAACCTGGCCTTTTTTGCAGACGGGGCAGGGGCCGATGACCGGGGCGTTCGTGAAGTCGGGCGGAGCCGCGTCGTCGTTGTTGCCGAAGTCGAAGGTCTGCTTGAAGTCGGCGTCGAGTTTGACGAGGGCGCTGAAGGGCCTGCCCATCTTGCTGCGGAAGCCTTCGAGCGGTCCGACCTTGCCGGTTTCGAGGAGCGTTTTCACTTCCTCGCGCTCGAGTTCGCGGCCGGCCATCGTTTTCCAGATGAGCGTGCCGCTGGGCGATTCGTAGGCCTTGAAGGTTTCCTTGAACTCGGCGAGCTCGCCGGTTTTTGGATCCCGCGCCTCGAGAGGAAGAAAATTTCCCGCCACGCTGCCGGCGTCGCCGGAGTAGCCCTTTGCCTTCTCGACGATTTCCTCGGTGAACTTGCGGATGCCGGCCATGAACGTCGCGCGGTCGGTCGCGCCGGCTTCCATTTGCTTGAGCTGGTATTCCCAGTCGCCGGTCATTTCGGGCGAGGTGAGCGAATCCACGCCGATGCCGCGCAGGAGCGTGATGAGCGAGAGGCCCTTCGACGTGACGATGATTTCGCGGCCCTGGCGCACGAGGTAGCCGTCCATGATGAGGCCCTCGATGATCTGCGCGCGCGTGGCCGGAGTGCCGAGACCGCGCTGGCTCATGGCCTCGCGGAGTTCCTCGTCCTCGAGCATCTTGCCGGCGCCTTCCATGGCGGAGAGCAGCGTCGCTTCGTTGTAACGCGCGGGCGGCTTGGTCTCGTTTTCCTTGAGCTCGAGATTGTCGGTCGTGGCGGTTTCGCCGGGAGTGATTGCGACCACGTTTTCGTCGCCTTCGCCGGCGGATTGCTTGCCGTAGACGGCGAGCCAGCCGGGGTTCGTGATGATTTTTCCGTCGGTCTTGAACGCCTCGCCCTCGACGCGCGTGATGCGGGTCGTCACCTCGAACTGCGCGGCCGGATAGAACACCGCGATGAAGCGGCGCGCGACCATGTCGTAAATCTTCTGCTCGTATTCATCGAGGTTCCGCGGCGGCACGCCGGTCGGCACGATGGCGTGGTGGTCGGAAACTTTCGCGTCGTTGAAGATGCGTTTGTTCGGGTGCACCCAGCCTTCCTTGAGCGCTTTTTGCGCGTGGGTGGCGAGCGAGGGATCCTCGAATTTTGTGAAGCGTGCCTTCACCTCGTTGAGGTTGTCCTCGGGGAGGTAGCGGGAATCGGTTCGCGGATAGGTGAGGACCTTGTGCTTCTCGTAGAGCGCCTGCGCGAGCTGGAGCGTGCGGCGGGCGCTGAGGCTGAAGCGGCCGTTCGCCTCGCGCTGGAGGGTGGTGAGATCGTAAAGCTGCGGCGCGGCCTGCGAGGTGGGTTTCTTTTCCTCCTCGATGATGCCGGGCTTGCCGAGGCACTTCGCGATGATCTCGTCGGCGACGGTGCGGTCCCAGATGCGCTCGGCGCGGCCCTGCTCGTCTTCGCTCTTCTTGAATTTTTCGTCGAACCAGCGGCCGCGATAGCTGCCGGCGGCGACGCCGAAATCGCCGTGCACTTCGAAATACGGGCGCGGCTTGAACGCGCGGATTTTTTCCTCGCGCTCGGCGAGGATGGCAAGCGTCGGAGTCTGCACGCGGCCGACGGGCGTGAGCTGGAAGCCGCCGCCCTTGCTGTTGAACGCGGTCATGGCGCGGGTGCCATTGATGCCGACGAGCCAGTCGCTCTCGCTGCGGCAGACGGCGGCGTCGGCGAGGGGCGTCATTTCGCTGCCGTCGCGCAGGCTCTCGAAACCCTTGAGGATGGCCTCGGAGGTCATGGATTGCAGCCAGAGGCGGCGCGTGGGCTTTTTGCTGCCCGTGAGCTGCATGATGTAATGGAAAATGAGTTCGCCTTCGCGGCCGGCGTCGCAGGCATTCACGACGGTCTCGATGTCGGGGCGCTTCAGCAGGCGCTTGATGACCTTGAACCGCGCCTCGTTTTTCTCGATGGGCTTGAGATCGAACGCGTCGGGAATAATCGGGAGGTTTGCGAAACTCCATTTGCCGCGCTTCTTGTCCATTTCGTTCGGGAGGCAAAGCTCGACGAGGTGGCCGACGGCGGAGGTGATGACCCATTCGTCATTTTCGAAGTATTCGCCGCTTTTTGGCACCTTACCAAGCACTCGGGCGAGGTCGGTGGCGACGCTGGGCTTTTCTGCAATAACGAGAGTTTTGGGCATGAGGTAGTGTCGCAGAAGTCCGGATTTTCAGAGAAAACCCGGTCAATTAGTCCTGACAAAGCGGGACCCGGGAAGTTGCTTCACGAGCCGCCGCATTTCAAGGGCGAGCAACGTAGAGGACACTTTTGCGGTTGGCAACCCGCTTCTGGAAGTGAGGGTATCCACGTGGGTTTCGTCGTTGCCGAGGGCATCGAGGATTTTTCGCTCGTCTTCGGAGAGGTCGGCGGGGGCGGCGCGGCCAATGAATTGCGGTTCCTCGGAGAAGAGCAGGCCGAGGTCGTCGAGGATGTCCTGCGCGCTTTGGATGAGTTTTGCGCCTTGCTGGATGAGTTTGTTCGAGCCGAGGGCGACGGGGTTGTCAATGTGGCCGGGGATGGCGTAGATCGTGCGGCCCTGATCGGCGGCCTGGTTCGCGGTGATCAATGCGCCGCTGTTGAGGCCGGCCTCGACGACGAGCAATCCGAACGAGCAGCCCGCGACGATGCGGTTGCGCATGGGGAAGGTTTGCTTGTCGGGCTGGGTGTCCATCGGGAATTCCGTGATGACGGCGCCGTTGCCCGCGGCGATTTTTTCGGCGAGTTCGCGATTTTGCGGCGGGTAGAGATGGTTCAATCCTCCGCCAAGCACGGCGACGGTGCGGCCTTTTGCGGCGAGCGCGCCCTGATGCGCGGCGGTGTCAATGCCGCGGGCCAGTCCGCTGAAAATGGTGAGGCCCGCGTAGGCGAGCTGGTAGGAAATTTTTTTCGAGCACTCGGTGGCGTAGTGGGTGGGCTTGCGTGTGCCGACAACTCCGATGGCGTGGCGGTCGCGAGCGTCGAGCTGGCCCCAGACGTAGAGCGCGACGGGCGGATCGTGGATGGTGCGGAGCGCCTCGGGGTATTCGTCGTCGGTGGGAATGAGGACGCGTGCGCCGAAATCCGCGATGCGTTTCAACTCGGCGTCGAGGTCCACAATTTTTTGCCACGACGCGATGGACCTCGCAGCCTCGGGGCCGATGCCGTCCACGGATTGCAACTCCGCGGAGGTCGCGGAGAGCACGCGCTGCGGAGTTTCGAAAACGTCGAGAAGCTTGCGCAGCCGCACGGGACCGAGCTTCGGCACCATGTTGAGCGCGATGTGGGCTTCGGTGGACGTCATTGGGGAAGTTGGTGGTTGATAGATGATAGTCGAGAGTCTTCGAGGCGGAATACGGAACCCTGCAACGCGGAGTCGAGCCAGTCGAGGTGCGTGGTTGTGATGAGTCGCTGGGCGTCGGGGGGGAGGTGCGTGAGGAGATTCCGGCGGCGCAGCGGGTCGAGCTCGCCGAAGACGTCGTCAATGAGGAGCAGCGGGGTGACGCCTGTGCGAGTCACGATGAGCCGGGTCTGTGCGAGCTTCAGCGCGATGGCGAGTGTGCGCTGCTGACCCTCGGAGGCGAACGTCGCGGCGGGCATGCCGTTCAACTCGATGGCGAGGTCGTCGCGGTGCGGTCCGGCGATGGTCTGGCGGAGACGGGATTCCTCGTTGCGCGTGGCCTGGAGCGCATCGAGGAGCGGGCCTTCATTTCCGGAAGCGTAGCGGGTCGCGACATTTTCGGCGCTGCCACCGATGTCGTGCACGGCCTGTGCGATGAGCGGCGCGAGCGCGGCGGAGGCTTCGGCGCGGGCGGTGGTGAGGATGTCGCCGTGCTCCGCGAGGATGGGGTCGAAGGCCTCGATTTCGCGGCGCGGACGGGCGTCCTTCAACAGGACGTTGCGCGAGCGGAGCGCGCGGTCGTAGGCGCGGAGGTGGCGCAGATAAACGGAATCGAGCTGGCTGCAGAGGAAGTCGAGCGCGCGGCGACGCTTCGAGCCGGAACCGCGGATGATTTCCATGTCGTCGTTCGCGAACCACGCGACGCGCGCGACGCGCAGGTAATCGGCGGTGCCGGTTTGCGCGACGGAGTCGAGGGCGAGCGTGCGTGCGGGAAATCCGATTCTTTTTAGCGGCTCGTAGCGGAAGTGCAGGTGCGTGTGGAAGGTCTGTTCATCGGCGGTCGCGACGGCGATGTGGGCGTCAATCGCGGCGCCGGGGCGGCCGTGGCGGACGATTTCGGAGAGGGAGGATGTGCGTGGCGATTGCAGGCGGGCGACGATGCAGGCCGCCTCGAGGATGGAGGTCTTGCCCTGCGCGTTTGCGCCGATGATGAAATTCGTGCCGGTCGTGGGCTCGAAGCGCAACTGCTCGAAGCAGCGGAAATCGGCGAGGCGCAGGTCGGTGAGCACGAAATCTCTTTAGACAGGATTTACAGGATTGGCAGGATTATTGACGGCGGGTGCGGGCTTGAACGAGGTTGCGCGAAGGGACGGTTGAATAAATGCGATGCGGGTGACGTTTCCTGTTTCGATGAAACTGCTCGCGCTGATTGCTGCAATCGCTCTGGCGGCGTCGGCATCCAGGGATCGAAGATCACCCACATCCGTCTCGACTGAACCGGGATCAGTTTTTTGAGGCGTTGTCGCGGAGCCACGCGGCGACGTCCGGCCAGTCGAGCATGAGGCTGTCGAAGTCGTTGTGGCCGAGGTCGGGGACGAGCCAGAATTTTTTTGGTCCGGCGTATCCGTCGTAGAGGCGCTTCGCGTGCCTTGGGGGAATGACCGTGTCGTTGCCGGCGGCGATGATGGCGAGCGGGCCGTGGTAGTTTTTGAGATTTTGGTCGGAGTCGAGGCGGTGTTTCAAC
>JBOHXO010000467.1:0-8223 GCA_050737475.1 Chthoniobacterales bacterium | reverse complement strand
GATCTCGCCTCTTATCCATGAGCGCGCGTTTCATAGTGGTTTTTGCCCTTGTTATATGGGCCGGGGGCCGGTCCGCTCTCTCCGCGGATGCCGGCACGCCGGCGTTTGCCCCGGAAAAATACGACGTCTCGCGCTACGCAAAAATCTGGAAGGCCCAGCCTTTCATCAAGGAGACTCCCCCCCCACAAGGCCCCGATCCCCTTGCCACGAGATACGCGCTTGTCGGCCTCGTCGAGGCGGGCGAGAACTCCGTGGCATTCCTTGATGACGGCGGGAAGACCATAATGCTCGCGAAAAATCATCCCGACTCCGAACGCAACCTCGAGCTTCTTTCGATCACGGCCGACAAGGAAGTTCGCAAGTCGTCCGTCAAGATCAGGCAGGGCACCTCGCAGACCGATCTGCCATTCGATACGCGTGGCATCGTGGCGTCGGGTGGAAGCGCCGATCCAGGTGCAGTCAACGCTTCCGCAGTGCCGCCACCGCCGCCCGGTGTGATCGCTCCGCAAAGACCCGGAATGGTGCCGCCACCGCCGCCTGGCGCCAGTATCCCGCAACCCGGCCAGCCGCCCACGACCCGCCGGATCATTACCCCGGGAGCCCTCAATGCTCCCGCTCCACCTTCTCCGCCCGCCGCGAATCCCAATGCGGAACAACCCACGGCACCCACCCGGCGGATCATTCGTCCCACCCCAATAGATGTCAGCCCTTAATCGCACGGCCTCCGGCCTCCTGTCCGCCATTTCAATGCTGCTGCTCGCGACGTCCATCGCGCGCGCGCAAACGCAACCCGCACAGCCGCCGCAGCCCGCGCCGCCGCAATTGCCGCCGCAGGCGATGCCCGATGCTCCGGCCCCCGCGCCCGAGGAGGAAAAAATAAGCGTCCAGCTTCCCGGCCGGCCCGCATCCGACGTTGCCGATTATTACGAGATGCTCACGGGCAAGCATCTCATTCGCGACAATCAGTTGAACGCGCAGCAGCTCTCCATCGTGGCGAACAATGTCACGAAAAAGGAAGCCATCGCGCTCATCGAGGCGTCGCTCATCCTCAACGGCTACACCATCGTCTACGTGGACGAGAAAACCGCCAAGATTCTCGGCCCCACGAAGCCCATTCGCGCGGAGGGCGGCGTGCCGCTCTTCACCGATGTCTCCCTGCTGCCGCCCGGCGACGAAATCGTCAGCTTCTTCATGCCGCTCCGCTATCTCAAGTGCGAGGAGGCGCTGCAGGTCTTCCAGCAATACGCACCCTTCCACCCCGCGATCGGCAACTACACGCAGGTGCCGAGCGTGAACGCCATTGTCATCACCGATACCGCCTCGCTCGTGCGCCGGCTCGTCGCGCTCAAGGACGTCATTGACGTGCAGGGCGCGAAGACCGTCACGGAATTCTTCCAGCTCGAGCGCGCGGATGCCGAGAAGGTCACCGAGCTGCTCAGCAAGCTCTTCGAAAAAAATGACAGCAACAACGGCATCGCGGTGAACAACGCCCCGCCGCCGAATCCCGGCCAGCCGAATCCCCCGGGCGGCGCGCCTCCCGCAGCGGGTGGCATCGTTTCCGGCATCCCCGGCAAGGTGCAGGTCTTCGCCGACAAGCGCACGAACCGCGTGGTGGTCGTCGCCCCCGAGTCGCAGATCCCCTACATCCGCAGCATCATCGAGAATCTGGACGTCGGTGTGGAGTTCGACGAAATCCTCGAGAAGCCGTTGCGATTTGTGCGCGCGGAGGAAGTCCTGCCCGTGCTCGCCGGCGTGCTCGCCGAGGGCGACGAGAAGGGCCAGGCCAATGGGAATAATCCGGCCCCCGACGCCAACCAGTCGGCGAACGCCAACTCCAACGACAGCGGATTTTCCAACAACAACAACAGCAGCAGCGGCGATTCCGAGGGCAGCTCCGCGCAACTCAACGTCGGAAAGGTCGAGACCAAACCGATGACCACGAGCGTCGGCAACTCCCGCATCATCGCGGATCGCAGCATGAACAAGATCATCGTGATCGGCCCCCCCGAGGCCCGCGCGAAATCCGCCCGCGTTCTCGACATGCTCGACCAGCGGCCCAAGCAGGTCTATCTCGCCTGCATCATCGGCCAGCTCACGCTCGGCGATAACATTGACTTCGGCATTGATTACCTCATGAAGTTCGGCGACGTGCGCATCCTCGGCCAGGGCGAGGCGGCCAATATCAACAACCTCATTGCCAACCGCAACGCATCCCTCGATGTCGTTCCCGGCACCAACACGGTCGTGAACGGCGCTGTCAATGCCGCAGCGGCAGCCACCCGCACCGCGCTGCCCGTCGTCGGCGGCCTCACCGTCTTCGGCGCGATCGGCGACTCGGTGGACATCCTCGCCCGCGCGCTCGCTTCCACGAACCGCTTCCAGGTCATTTCCCGCCCGATGGTCTACACCGCCAACGGCCAGATCGCGAAGATCAGTTCCGGTCAGGATGTTCCCTTCGCCGGCAGCACACTTTCCGATGTCAACTCGGGCAGCAATATCAACAACTCCACCACCACGTTGAACTCGACGACCGAGTTCAAAAAGGTCCGTCTCCAGCTCGCCGTCCGTCCGCTCATCAACTCCGACAAGGAAGTCACGCTCAACATCAGCCAGATCAACGACACCGTCGCCAGCATCGCCCAGATTTCCTCCGGCACCACGGCGCCCGTCATCAGCACACAAAGCCTCGACACGACGATCACCGTGCCGAACCGCCAGACGATCGTGCTTGGCGGCCTGATCAGCGACCAGGAGGAGCGCAACGTGACCGGCATTCCGTTCCTCAAGGATATCCCGGGCGTTGGCTACCTCTTCAGCTCCACGAAAAAAACCAAGACGCGCCGCGAGCTCATCGTGTTGATCCAGCCATTCATCATCGGCAACGAGGCGGACCTCACCGACGCGAACTACATCGAGCGCGCCAACACCAGCTTCAAGGAGGGCCTCTTCGACAAGCCCGTGCCAATCCAGCGCGCCACGCTTCCAACGCCCGAAGAAATCGGAACACTGTCCCACTGACGCCAAAATGCTGCGATGACCCCTACTGGAAATCCGGTCCTCGACCTGCTCGATGAATCGCTGGGCGCCGCAAACGCCACGCTTTCCGACGAGACGCGCGAAGCCGCGGCGCAAACGCTCACACTGCAGCGTTCGTCCGTGCGCGCCGTGCTCGCGCAGGAAGGACTGCCCGAGAAGGAATTCCTGCGCACGCTTGTTGCACGCGTCGGCGGCGAGTGGTTCGAGCCACCCGCGGAAGGCACACCTTCGTTCTCGAAAACATTCCCCGCGCGCATCGCGCTTCGCTATCACCTCGTGCCGATCCAGCAGTCCGAGGAGGGCCTCGTGCTCGCGAGCTACGACCCGCTCGACTACACCGCCCGCGCCGCCGTGAGGCAGCAATTTCCCGGGCGCGTGCGCTTCGTCTTTACGACACGCAAATTCATCCTCAATGCGTTGCGCGAGCACTACGGCGTCGGCGCGGAGACGTTCGAGGAACTGCTCGAGGGCCGCGAGGACGGCGAGGTGGACCTCGACACGCTCGAGGAGGTCAACGTGATTGACGCCGAGGATTCCGAGGCCTCGGTGATGAAGTTCGTGAACCAGATCATGCGCGAGGCACTCGTCGAGCGCGCGACCGACATTCACGTCGAGCCGCTCGGCACCGATCTGCGCATCCGCTATCGCATTGACGGCGTGCTGCACGAGGTGCCCGTGCCGCAAAACATCAAGCTGCTGCAGGCCTCCGTGCTCTCGCGCATCAAGATCATGTCGAACCTCGACATCGCCGAGCGCCGCGTCCCGCAGGACGGCCGCATCAACCTCGAGCTCAACGGCGAGTCCATTGACGTTCGCGTGGCGACGATTCCGTCCGTCACCGGCGAGACGATCAGCCTGCGTCTGCTCGGACAGGAGCACTTCGATTTCGAGCGCCTTGGTCTCGACAAGCAAATGGAGACCACCGTGCGGGAATTGCTCGCGCACCCGAACGGCATTGTACTCGTCACCGGCCCCACCGGCAGCGGTAAATCCACGAGCCTCTACACCTTCCTTTCCTCGCTCAACACGAAGGAGCGCCGCATCGTCACGATCGAGGATCCCGTCGAGCACAAGCTCCCCGGCGTCATCCAGATCGCGGTGAAGCCCGAGATCAACCTCACCTTCGCCACCGCCTTGCGCAGCGTGCTCCGTGGCGATCCGAACGTCATCATGGTCGGCGAAATGCGCGATCTCGAGACCGCGGAAATCGCCGTGCGCGCCGCGCTCACCGGTCACCTCGTGTTCAGCACGCTGCACACAAACGACTCGGTCGGCGGCATCATCCGTTTGCTCGACATGGGCGTGGAGCCGTTCCTCATCGGCTCTTCGGTGCGCGCGTTTCTCGCCCAGCGCCTTGTGCGCCGGCTTTGTCCCGATTGCAGGAAGCCCGACGCGCACGCCGCCGGCTACCTCGAGCAGATCGGATTCCCGGCGCAATGGGCCGGTTCGACGTTCGGCCCGAACGGCTGCGACGCCTGCCGCGGCACCGGCTATCGCGGCCGCACCGCGCTCTACGAAATTTGCACGGTCACGCCACAGCTCCAGGACCTCATCCAGGTGAAGGCGGTCCCCAGCGTGTTGCGCGCAAAGGCGATCGAGCAGGGCCTCATCTCGCTGCGAAGCTACGGCTGGAAACGCGTGATGGAAGGCGTGACGTCCGTGGCGGAAGTGCTGCGCGTCACCGCCGCGGATGTCGCAACGCTCGACGAATAACGCGCGATGGACACCTTTCAGTTCAAGGCGGCAAACGAAGCGGGAACCCTCGAGATCGGCACGCTCGATGCGCGCACGAAGACCGAGGCCTACGATTTGCTGCGCGCGCGCAAGTTGCGTCCGGTTTCCATCGAGCCCGCGAAGGGCGGTGCCGCTGTTGCGAAGCCCAGCGTCGCGGGCCAGGCCGGCGCAGCGAGCCCGGTGCAAAGCCTGCCCGGCGCGCAGCTTCTGCTCTTCACCGAGGAACTGTCCGAGATGCTCGATTCCGGCCTGCAGCTCGAACCTGCGCTGCGCACCATCGAGAACCGCCGCGAAAAATCCCAGCTTCGCCCCGTGGCCGCCTACCTGCGCCAGCAGGTGCGCGACGGCGTGAGTTTTTCGAATGCCCTGCGCAGTTGCGGCAAATGTTTCTCCGAACTTTTCTGCAGCATGGTGGCCGCGGGCGAGGCTGCCGGCGCGCTGCCGCGCATCCTGCGCCGACAGTCCGAATATTTTGCCATCATGGCCGACCTCCGGCGGCGCGTCACGATGGCGCTCGTTTATCCGAGCATCGTCTTCACCGCAGGCATCGCTCTCCTCATTATTTTCATGACGGTGCTGCTCCCGCAGCTCACGCAGCTCCTCAAGCGCACCGAGCAAAAACTTCCGCTCGCCACGCAGCTTCTCATCGGCACGAGCGAGTTCGTCGGGCATTACTGGTGGGCGATCATCCTGTTCATCGCTGCTGTCGGCACGGCATTTCATTTCTGGAGGCAAACGCCGGAGGGCCGCATGACGTGGGACCGTGTTTCGCTGCGAATTCCGCTGCTCGGAAAGGTGTTCTGCGGGCGTTTCTACGCGGAATTTTCGCAGACGCTCGCCACGCTCGTCTCCAACGGTGTCACGCTCCTGAACGGCCTCACGCTGCTCCAGCGCGCCACGTCGAACGTCTACATCCGCAAGATTCTCGTGAAGCTTTCCGACCGCGTGGGCGAGGGGAGTTCGCTCTCCTCCGCGATGCGCGCAGTCTCGTTTTTCCCGCCCGAGCTCATGGACATGATCACCGTCGGCGAGCAGACCGGCAACATCGCCGGCGCGCTTGAGCGCAGCGCCAAGCGCTACGACCGGCAATTCTCGAACCACATCGCGCAGGTCACGAATCTCATCCAGCCGATCACGATTCTTGTCGTCGCGCTGTTCGTCGGCCTCGTGGCGTATTCGATGATCACGGGCATCCTCACCTCCGTCTCCGGCCTCAAGTCGCACCAGGAATCCACGATGTCGCAGTCGCAGTAGGCTGCGGTCGCGGTTATGACACAATTTCCGCGTGCATCGTCGCGCGGCGTGTGTATTTTCTTTCCCAGCATCAAGAGCGGCTCGTGGAAACGCGGGTCCGGCAACCTGACGAGGAGACGTCGAGGTGCCTGGTTCTTCCGAACCGATGTGCGACCAGAAAACTGGTCGAACTGCAGTCTCCAGTGAAATCGCGAAGGTGGTTTCCTCTCTTCGATGCGTCAATCGAACCACAAAACGAAAAACGCATCATGTCCTACAACATCACAACCACAGTCTCGTCCGCCGTCCCTGCATTGCGCATCGCGGACACGAATCCGGACCACCATCTTTGGAACAACAACGGCACGTGGTGGGTCCATTACACCCTGCACCTGCCCGACTATACGAAGCAGCGAGTCCGCCGATCGCTCGGCACGCGGCATTCACGCATCGCCCGCCAGCGACGGGACGAAATCTTCTCGGAATTGCTCAGCCAGCCGCCGAGCGGATTGAACTGAGCCTCCCGCCCGGCTTTACCGGCACCGACCTGCCGTCATTGGGCAGGCGGTTCCGCCGGGGGCGGCGCGCATTGGTGCTGTGAATCGCGTTCGTAATATTTGATTCGGACTAGTTGAATCTTGTGAATGTCCCGCGACTGTCTAAAAATTGACAGTGTCATCACATCCCTTATTTCCATGAATCCAATAATCGCGCGCTTCGTCATGGCGGCCATTGCGGCCGCAGCGGTGACCATTTCCACATCCCAGGCGCAGATTTACGTCACCGATGCCAGCGTCGGAACGATCAATGTTTATCACACGAATGGCGCGCCTCTTTCCATGGGCTTGATCTCGGGGTTGAGCGCGCCACGCGGCCTGGTGGTGGACGGCTCTGTCCTCTACTATCTGGACGCGTTGGGCACCGTGAAGAAATACAGCACCGCGGGAGCGCCCATTAATCTCTCCCTGTGCACCGTGACCGGACCCGGCGGCATGGCCTTGTGCAGCGGCTTTCTTTACATCGGCTATAATGGAAATTTAGTCGGCCAATACACGACTCTCGGCGCCACTCAGAACGCCACCTTCCTCCAATTTCTCAGCGCACCGTGGTATCTGGCCTCCGACGGCGCCGATCTTTATGTCCCCGAGTCCAATGGCGGCCGTGTCGGCAAATACACCGTCCCCGGTGGCATCCTTGCCTCCTTCAATCCGAGCCTCGTTTCCGTCACCTTTCCGGGCGGCGTCGCCGCCTCCGGCGGTTATCTTTACGTCGCGGAGTATGTCAACAATGTCATCGACAAATACACCACCGCCGGCGCGCTCGTGCAGGCCTCGTTCATCACGGGACTTTCCGGCCCCGGCGATCTCGCGGTCGTCGATGGCGCGCTCTATGTCTACAACGAGAGCTCCGGCGCCGTCGGCAAATACAACGCCGCGACCGGCGCGGTCATCGATGCCGCGCTGATCCGCGGACCGGCCAACGCCGTCGGCGCTCTTGCCGTCGTCTCCGAAACGGCTTCCGTCGCGATCAAAGGAAAAAAGAAAATCAAGACCACCGCCGCCATCCGCATCGTGAAGGGCACCTCCATCGCCGCCGAGAAAGTGGAGGTCCGCGTCGGCACCCACCGCTACAAAAAGGCCGTCGGCACGGCCACCTGGACTTTCACCGCGAAGCTCAAGCCCGGCAGGAACAAAATCTCCGTCCGCGCCACCGGCGCCAACGGCATCGCCTCACCCGTCACAAAAATCGCCATCACCCGTCTCGTCACCCTCTAGGCGTGCTGCGAGCAAGCGGGGCACGAGCTCGATGCGATGCGCCTCGCCGCCCTAAATGGCGCGGTGGCTTGCGGAGGCATCTTCGAGCAACTGAAGCAACCCAACCGGGCAGCGCTCGTAGAATTCTGCATCCACGAGCTGGTCGGTGAGGCGCGTCGCGGTGGGCAGTGGAAGGTCCGCCGCGAAGACCTCGTTGTTGTCGAGTGTGAGCTTGATTCGCACGGTGCGTGAGTTCGATCTCGGCTCGACTTCCACGCCGATGACTTTCCGAAGCGATTCTGCCATGGCCAAGAGCGTCTTCGATTCGGCGCCTGCTGCCAATCGGGCGGCGCTCTGACTGCCGGGCCGTGCGATCCCTTAGCCCATTTTTCGGGCAATGGCTGCCGGTGTCGTGCGCAGGAAAGACTTGAGATCGTTCACGGGCGAGACGCGTTCTCCCATGTAG
>JBOHXO010000466.1:0-4781 GCA_050737475.1 Chthoniobacterales bacterium | reverse complement strand
GTGTAAACCCGGTCGTTCGTGCCGTTGAGCGTGACGGTCGCGAAGGCGTCGCCGCCGATCCAGAGGCGAGCGTTGGCACCGCTGCCGGTATAGCTGGCATTGGAGGTGCCGCTTTGCAGGACGATGTAGCCGGTGGTGTTAATCGTGCCGGCGGTGATGGTGCCGACGACGGGGTTGTCGAGCTGGCCCAGGGCGGCGACGGTCTGCGTGGTGCCGCCGAGGTCGAGGGTGGCGCCGTTTTTGAGAAAGACGGTGCCGCTGCCGAGCTTGCCGATGCCGCTGAGCGCGAGCGTGCCGGCGGAGATCGTGGTGGTGCCGGTAAAGGTGTTGTTCCCCGTGAGCGTGAGGGTGGATGCGCCGGATTTGTCGAGGGACGCGGAGCCGCCGATCAGGTTGCCCAGCGTCCTGTTCGAGCCGGAGGCGTAGGAAAAGACGCCGGAGCTGCTGGCGGTGAGGGAGCCGGCGCCAGCGAACCGCGTGAGGTCGAAGGATTGGGAGCCGATGTCGAGTGTGCTGCCGGAGGCGATAGTCACGCTTCCGCTGCCGAGGGCGTTATTGTGCCCGATCACGAGGTTGCCGCCGCCGCTGATGGTGGTGCCGCCGGAGTAGGTGTTGTTGCCGGTGAGGGTGAGCGTGCCGGTGCCGGTCTTCACGATGGCGAGCGTGCCGGAGCCGTTCAGGATCACGCCGCCGAAGGTCGCGGTGCCGTTGTTCTCGCCGAGCGTGAGCGTGCTCGTGGTGGCGGCGGTGGTCGTGACCGTGCCGGAGCCGGTGAGGTTGTCGAAGCCCTCGTTGTGGCCGTTCATGTCGAACGTGCCGCCGGAGTTCAATGCCACGGACGTCCAGGTAAAAATCTGGTCTTCGCCGGTGCCGCCGAGCTGCGCGGTGCCGCCGCTATTGATCGTGAGCCCGAGACCGACGGCGTGCACATTGGCGTTCGAGAACTTGCCGAGCACGAGGGTGCCCGCGCTGACGCTGGCGGTGAGGTTGAAATTGTCGGCGTTGCCGGCGAGCGTGAACGCGCCGCTGCCGGTCTTGGCGAGGGTGCCGCTGTTGACCGTGCCGGAATAGGTGGTCGTGGTGTTGCTGGCTCCGACGGTGAGTGTGCCGCTGCCGAGTTGAACCGTGCGGGCGCCCGTGCCGGCGTCCGCGGCGGTGTCCGCGAGGGAACCGATGGTGTCGGTGATGCCGTTGACGTAAAAAGTGGTGCCGTTGGCGAGGAAGAGCGCGGTGGAGTCGGAGAGCCGGCCGGAGTTGAGCAGCGCGAGCCCGCCGGAGGCGATGGTGGTCGCGCCGGTGTAGGTGTTGTTGCCGGTGAGGGTGAGCGTGCCGCCGCCGTTTTTTTGGAGGGCGAGCGTGCCGGCGCCGTTTTGCATAACGCCATCGAAGAAGGTGCTGCTGTTGTTTGCGCCGAGCGTGAGCAAGCTCGGGGTGGCGCCGTTGTTGGTGATGGTGCCGCCGCCGGAGAGGCCGTCGAACGCCTCGTTGTGCCCGTTCATGTCGAACGTGCCGCCGGAGTTCAGCGTCATGGCAACCCAGTCGAAAAGCTGGTCGTCGCCCGTGCCCGCGAGCTGCAACGTGGCTCCGTTCTTGATCGTGACGGCGGCGCCTATGGCGTGCACCGTGCTGCTTGAGGTCTTGCCGAGCACGAGGGTGCCCTCGTCAACGGAGGCGCTCACATTCAGGTTGTCGGCAATGCCGGCGAGCGTGAGAGCGCCGCCGCCGATCTTCGTGATGATGCTTTGACCCGAGACCGTCCCGCTCTGCTTCGCGGAGCCGGAAGCGATCGTGAAATAATTCGTGTTCCCGGAAAAGATAGAAATATTGTTCAGGTTGTCCTGCCCATCGGAGTAGCCAATAAGAACAGTGTCCGCCTCCGCGCGCGCGACTAGCAGCAATGTGCCGAGGCAGACCGCGAATCGAATGAACCCGAGACGCGCCATGGAGCATGCACTTATCCAACTCGTGCGGCGGCAAACAAGCAGGAGCACTGCGAGAAGAAGCGTGGGGCGCGCAGGAAGGAAAAGTGGAGCTATCTCCTCCGCCAGGCTGCCATTGGTCCGAAAGAAATCCGCCGCCATCGCCACGGCTTATGCGGGATTTCCCAAGCACAAGACAGCGACGCCGCCAAGCGCAGCCAGAAGGAAAGAACGAGGAATCATGAGGATGGTCGGAAGGTGGCGATCAGCCGTGGAGCGCGAGTGGCCGGGGCGAAACCTAGCGAATTTCAGCCCACGCGCCAAACTGTTTCGCCTAGGAGCTTTTCCTGTTTTTTTCTAGGAGCTTTTCCTAGCTTCCGCGATCTCCGGAGTGATCACCCGGCACAAAAAAGCTATTTCGCCGAACGCCCCACGATCATCTCGGAACGATATATTCGGTCATTCCCCGCCTGAAATTCCGCCTTCAGATTCACGCGCAATTTCGAGACATCAATCAGTTCCCACTGCGTCAGCCGCAACGACTGCGCATCGCCGCCGGAATGCTCGACGCCCACCAGCATGTGCATCGCGTCATCCTGGATTTTTCCGGTAAGCGCGCGCGGCTCGTAATAAAACGTGCGCAACGAACTGCCGCGACTGCCGGCCTCGTGGAGCTTCGGATCGAGATAAAGGACTGCGCCGCCGGGCGCCTCGATGCGCAGGTCGGGATAGCCGGAACGTTGCTCGCGATTCTGGGCCGTCAGCGGAATCGTGCACTTCCACCCGGGAAGCAGATTCACCTGTTTGCGGATTTCATCCTCGATGAAATGGCTGGCCTCGTTCACGCGGCCCGCATCGTGGATCGGATGCTTCGGGTTGTTCAATGCCGCCAGCGTCGCGTCGAGCGCTGCTCCAAGCTGACGCAGCATGGCCTTGTTCCGCTTGGGATCCACGGGGATCACGCGCTTTCCCGTCGCGGCCATCACGACATCGGCGAACGGAATATCCCGCAGGTCGTCCGCATGCACGACCAGCCAGCGCACGAGCTCCGCCTTGTCCGGCGCCGTTTTCTTCTCCGCGGCGGAAAGCCCGACCGCGCCGCACAGCACGAAAACCGCGGCGAGTTTTCTCATTCGATCACGACCGCCTTCTCGACCGCCTGCCGCGCCAGCCCGAGCCCCTCGGAATCGCTCGCGTGAATCGTGAGCAGCGGCTCGCCCTTCGCCACGCGCTCGCCGGTCTTGCGGATTCCGCTGAAGCCCACCGCAAAATCAATCACATCCGAGGAAACCATGCGCCCCGCGCCGAGAATCACGCTCGCGAGGCCGATGGATTGCGCGTCAATGCGTTGAATCACGCCATCGCGCGGGGCGGTCACGACAAGCGTTTCTCGCGCGCGATGAAAATCCTCCATGTGTTCCAGCACCGAGGCATCGCCGCCCTGCGCCTCGACGAGCTGCACAAATTTTTCCCACGCCGCTCCGCTCGCGATATGTTTTTCAAAAACTTCCGCCGGCCGTTGCGAAACTTTCGCGCAAAGATCGAATGTAATATCCATGAGGTCCGCCGGCCCGCGCCCCTGCAGCGCGTCCACGGACTCGCGCACCTCGAGCGCGTTGCCGACCGTGCGTCCAAGCGGCTCGTCCATCGGCGTGAGGCGCAACGTGGTGACGACGCCGTTGCCATTGCCCGCCGCCGCGAGTCCCGCGCCGAGTTGCTCCGCCTCCGCGCGCGTTTTCATGAACGCGCCGCTTCCAAATTTCACATCGAGCACGAGCCGATCGAGCGACTCCGCGAGCTTCTTCGACATGATGCTCGCGATAATCAATGCCTGCGAGGGCACGGTGCCGGTGACATCGCGCAGCGCGTAGAGTTTTTTGTCGGCGGGGCAGAAATCCGCGGTCTGTCCCGCCATGAACACGCCGATTTTTTCGATCTGGCGCAGGCAGGTTTCCCCGGAAAGATGGACGTCGAAGCCGGGAATCGCCTCGAGTTTGTCGAGCGTGCCGCCGGTGATGCCGAGGCCACGGCCGGAAACCATCGGCACCCAGAATCCTTCGCACGCCAGCAGCGGCGCGAGCACGAGCGAGACCTTGTCGCCGATGCCGCCGGTGGAATGCTTGTCCACCTTCGGCGGCGTGCCGTCGGGCCATTTGAAAACCCGCCCGCTGTCGCGCATCGCGGCGGTGAGCGCGGCGGTTTCGTGCTCCGTCATTCCGCGAAAGAAAATCGCCATGGCCATCGCGGCCATCTGGTAATCGGGCACTTCGCCGGTCGTGAATTTCCCGACGAGCAGCCGGATTTCCTCCGCCGTCAGCTCACCGCCGTCGCGCTTGCGCTCGATCCAATGGGGAACGTGCATCGTGTGATGAGGAAAGTCGGAATCTGGAACTCAGGAAAGCAGGAAGCGCTTCCAATTCCCTTTTTCCTGTTTTCCCGTTTTCCAGATTCATCCCGCACCCCCCTGCCCGAAAAAAGAAAAAGCATCCGCGTTTCCACGGATGCTTTCTCAAAAAAACTGCGTTCCGGAAATTACTTCGCGGAAGGCTCGACGTTCACACGGCGGCCTGCGCGATCGAACTTCACGTTGCCGTCAACGAGCGACCAGATCGTGTAGTCGCGGCCGAGGCCCACGTTGCGGCCCGGCTGAAATTTCGTTCCGCGCTGGCGGATGATGATATTGCCGGCAACGACTGCCTCGCCGCCGAATTTTTTCACGCCGAGACGTTTGCTCGTGCTGTCGCGTCCGTTCTTGACGCTGCCCTGTCCTTTTTTATGTGCCATGGCTCGTGATTAGATGGAGATGGATTTGATTTTCAGGCGCGTGAGCTGGCGGCGATGACCGACGGTGCGGTGATAGCC
>JBOHXO010000465.1:0-2048 GCA_050737475.1 Chthoniobacterales bacterium | reverse complement strand
GTTGCGTTGCGAGGCCGTCGCGGCCCGCCACGAAAACTCGGCGGACGCGCCGCTCTACGGCAAGGGCTACGCGCAGGCGCTCTGGCGCTGGTTCGCACTGTTTCTCGTGACGTTTGTCTGGGCTTTCGCGATCGCCGATCCGGACTCCCGCGACGGCACAGCGGTCGGCACATTGTTTGGCGCATGCCTCGGCCCGTTTCTCCTCGGCGCCCTCCTCAGTCCGGATATTCCGTTCCGCATCCGCCGAAAACTCGCACGGAATCTTCCCCTCGCCCGGCCCTACGCCAATGTGGCGTGGATTGTCTTTCTTGCGCTCGTAGTCGGCATGGCGGCGTGGGCCGTGACTCACCCTTCGGACTTCAGGCATTCGCGCATCGCGCGCGGAAACTGGATCTCGTTCACGTCGCCGGGCGGCGACTTCACAGTTTCCGCACCGGCAAAAATGACATATCAGGCCGTGCCGCTGAAAGCTCCCGCTGGCACGCTCACGCAGCACTTGTATTCCGCAGACCTTGGAAACAATGGAGAGCTTCTTGTGGAAACGGTGGACTTTCCGCGCCGTATGATCGAGGCATCCGACCAAAAACACCTGCTGGATGGCGCGCGCGACGGAGCCCTGGCGATGTCGAAAACCATCCTCGTGTCCGAATCGGAAATCATGCGCAACAATGTGCACGGTCGCGAAATTCACACGCGAAGCGCGAATGGGAAAGCGCTGATGTTGGTGCAGATTTTTGTGGTCGGAGTCCGGATGTATGTGGTGATCGCGGCCTCGCCGAAGAAGGACGATCCCGTCTCGCGGCGCTTTCTGGATTCGTTCCGGTTGAATTGAGAGAAGCGTTTTCGGGAACCCGCGCCGCGGGGTTCCCCTACCGGCTCGCGCGGCGGCGGCGCAGGAGCGCGAGGCCGAGCAGTGCGGCGCCGATGGCGATGCCCCACGAGGAAGGCTCGGGCACGGCGGCGATGCCGAAGGTGCTGTTGTGGTTGAGCACTGCCCATGTGTAGGTCGTGTTATTCTCGATGAACCCGCCCCAGGCGCCCATATAGGTGCTGAGGTCCGTGCCGTAAGTCGTCTGGAAGCTCGCGAACGTGCCCTGATATCCGATCTGGCCGAACGAGGCGTTGTTGCCGGTGTTGCCGTCAATGGCGTTGACCCAGAGGTTCGTGGTCGTGTCGAGCCATGCGAGCTTGGGATTGAAGACATCATCAATGCTCGCGAAGGAAAGCTGCAGCACGAATGGCGCGTTGCCCGTGCCGTGCAGTTCGTAGATCTCGCCGATGGTTTTCAGGCCGTCGGCGGGAATCGAATCGGACTTGAACGAAGTGGTGAGCGTTGTGGACGAGGCTGCGTTGCCCGCGAGCAGGCTGGCCGTCATTTTGGTGTCACCGACAGTCGTGGAGGAATCGACCGAATGCGCGAGGTCGCCGGTGAGCGTGCGCTCGAGCGAGCCGCCGTTCAGCACGACGGGATTGGTGATCGCGGTGCCTTCGGGGATGGAGAGCTTGCCGTTGCCGGTGACGAGCACGTCCGCGGAGCCGAGCGCGCCGGCATTCGTGACGAGCACGGTGCCGTCGGTGATCTTCGTTTCGCCGGTGTAGGTATTGACGCCGTCGAGCGTGAGCGTGCCGCCGCCGGATTTCGTGAGGCCGCCGAATGCGCCGTTCGCTCCGAGACCGCCGGAGTCTGTGAGGTCGCCGGTGTTGTTGAAGACGTGCGAGTAGTTGTAGACGACCTGAAGGTTGTTGCCGCTGGTGGCGACGCCGAAGTTGCCGGTGTAGGCGGTGGAGAAGCCGCTCGGATCGACGACGAACTTGTTGGTCGCGAAATTACTGAACGCGGCGTTCGTGCCGACGGCGGACACGGTGGCCAGGTTCCATGCGTAGTTCAGCGTGTCATTGAAGTTCGCGACATTGCCGACGCTCACGGAATTGATGGCGATCGTGAAGGGATTTGCGGCCGTGGCATTCACGGTCAAAAAGCGCGGGTTGTTCATCGAGCCGCCGGAGATATCGATCCAGTCGTAGCCCGGGTTCCCGGTGTTTGAGCC
>JBOHXO010000464.1:0-6405 GCA_050737475.1 Chthoniobacterales bacterium | reverse complement strand
ATGGTGAATGCCTCCATGGAAGTTCAGAACAGCCTGTAGGTATTCGCTATTTATCTGAACGTGGAAGTCACGGCGGCTTTATCAAAGCCGCCCTACCAATTTATGGAGGCAAACAAAAAGCCCCGCGTTTCCGCGGGGCCTTTCGGTAAGTTGGATGCGATCCTTAGGAGACCGGCGGCTCAGGGATGGTGAATTTCTCAGCAACGCCAGTGTAATACTGGAAGACCTGCTCCTGGGAAACGCCATTCTTGGTAGCGACCGTTTTGATGGAGTTATAAATCGCCTGCGAGGTGGCTGCCGTCTTTGCGGAGAATGGCAATGCCTTGAGAAGAGTGTTGAGAGCGTTGTTGTAGGTCTTGTCGGTGAGGCTGAACTTCAAGCCCTTGAAGTAGCCTTTGAGAAGGCCCTTCACCTGAGTGTTGACGGACACGCCAGCTATCGAGGGCGGTGTCACTTTCTTGTTTTTGAGGACGACCTTGACGATGGAACCCGCGTATTTGGAGGCGTTTTTCTTGTTCTTCTTGTCGCCAAGGGCCTTGGCGTAGAAGTTTGCGGCAGCATTGGCAGCAGCGGTCTTTGTCTTGGTGCCGACCTTCTGCTTGAGTACCGTCGTGAATTGAGACGGGCTGTAAACGGTAGCTTGGCTGAGGGGAGCAGTGGCGATCAGGGCGATGGCGACTACGGGCAGGGCTTTGAGAAAGTTCGAGTTCATCGGCTCTAGGTTTGTTTGAAGTTCGAGTAACCTCTAAACGCGCCGGTAAGGCTTGTCCACTTTTATTTTAGAGAGTGCTTCACGACAAAATTGTCACAATTTCAGGTTTGGCCGGCCGGCGAGAAAATACGCAGGGCCGCGCCGCGGATGGAGATATCGAGCGGCCAGATTTTCGCCGGGCTGCCATCGGCGTGAACGGGAAGCCGGCGCTTGTGCGAGATGCGGATACGGCTGGCACGGAGCGCGATGAGCCGTGGTGCGGGGACGCTGCGGCCGGCCCGGATGGAAAAGTAATGCCACCAGAGACGCAGTTTGCCTAGGCGCTTGAAGATGGTGACGGTGAGCCGGCCGTCGTCAATGCGGGCGCCCGGCGCGACGGTGAAGTTCATGCCGTAGTAGGGGCCATTCGAGATGGTGATCATCAGCGCACGAACACGCAACCGCCGCTTGCGGAGCCTGAGAAAGACGCGCTCGAGCCGGCGTTCGGATCGGGAGGCTGCCTCCGCCGGGACAAGGGCCTCGCAAAGCGGCCGGTCCAATTCTATCTCGAAACGATGCATTGGATATGCGGCGGCGCGGCGGAATAATTCCCACGTTTTCGAAATGGCACCCGACTTGATTTCCTCGCCGAGCGGGAAGAGCGCGGCATCGAGGCCCGTGCCGACGCATTCGAAAAACGGCTGGCCGTTGACGAAGCCCACATCCATGTCGCGTGTGCCGCCCGCAGCGATGGTGCGGCAGGCTTCGAGCGGGTCCGCGGGAATCGCGGCGCTGAGCGCAAAGTTGTTGTAGGTGCCGCAAGGGATGATCCCGAGCGGGATGCCGGTGCCGAGCAGGGCGGTCGCGGCGGCCTCGACAGTGCCGTCGCCGCCAGCCACAGCGATCCAGCGTGCGCCGGCTGCCACGGCATCGGCGGTGATTTTTGCCGGCTCGTCGCCGTCGGTGAATTCGTGCAGGCGGACTTCCGCGCCGCCTTCGCGCAAGGCGGCCTGCAATTCCCCGGGCGTATGCTTCGCTGTGGGGCCGGAGGAGGCGTTGTAGATAAGGAGGCCCCACATTTTTTTGAGCGATGGCGGGTGCCGCTGCGTTGACGCCGGTTTTGGTGGTGGGAACCGACAGGCCGGTTCCCTCCAGCAATCGAATTACACGCGCACGCCGAGCCTGGCGTGGACGAGGGCGACGAGTTTTTCGCGCAGCGATTCGTCGGCGACGCGCTCGAGGATCGAGTTGAATTTGCCGGCGACGATGAGGCGCGCGGCGGCCTTGCGCCGGATGCCGCGGGCTTCCATGTAGAAAAGCTCCTCGTCGTCGAGGCCGCTCGAAGTCGCGCCGTGCGAGCAGCGGACGTCGTCGTTGAGGATTTCCAGGCCTGGCATCGAGACCGCCTCGGCATTGTCGCTGAGGAGGAGGTTGCGGACCTTCTGGTAGGCGTCGGTGTGCGCCTCGCCTGCCTCGACGCGGATGATGCCGGCGAAGATCGTGCGTGCGGTGTCGTCGAGCACGTTCTGGTAAAGGAGGTCGCTGGTGGCGTGCTTTGCGGCGTGGTCCTGGAACGTGCGCTGGTCAATCTCGCGATCGCCGTCGGCCATGTTGATCGAGAGCATCACGGAACGGCTCCCTTCGCCGGCGAGCTTGCTGAACGACTCGCCGCGGATGTGGCGGCCGCCGAAGTTGCAGAGCAGGGCGGTGGACGTGGCGTCGCGCTCGACGACGGTGGAATTCAAATGGAACGCGAGCGTGTCGAGGCTCCAGTCCTGCACGGCGACGTAGGTGAGCTGCGAACCGCGGGAGAGGTGGAAGTCGTTGATGCCGCAGGCGAAGGCGCGGGCGCCGTCGGCGGATTTGAAATGGTCAATGACGGTGGCCTTCGCGTTGTCGCCGAGCACGATGAGCGTGTGCGGGAAGACGGAGGAATTTTCGCCCTCGACCCAATGGAAGAGCTCGATGGGCAGCGCGATCTCGGTGTTTTTCGGCACGTAAACGAGCACGCCGGCGGCGAGCTGCGCCTTGTGGAGCTGCGCGTATTTGTGCGAGCCGAGCTCGACGGGCTGGCTCATGAAATACTTGCGGAAGAGCTCCTCGTTCTCGCGGATGGCGACGTCGAGCGGCTGGACGATCACGCCGGCGGGAAGGGCGGCGGTTTCGCGGTGGACGAGTGTGTTGTTGCCGAAGACGAGTTTTGCGGATGCGTCGGTGAGCGTCACGGAGGCATTGATCAACTTGCCTTCGCTGGCGACCGCGGGCGCGGGCACGAAGGAGGTGAGGTCGAGGGCCTTGATGGTGGCGAAGCGCCAGGGCTCGTTTTTTCGGGTGGGCGCGGGCGTGGCGAGGTATTCGCTCCATGCGGCCTGCTGCTCGGCCTGGAACCAGGCGGGGAAGGCGGCGTTCGGAGTGAAATCGGAGCCGGCTTCGGCTTGTTTGGGCATCGGTTCTGCGATGGGCATTGCTATATTTAAAAAGTCGGCGGGTTCATCGAACCCGCCCTGCCGGAATCAGCCGACGCTGCCTTCCATCTCGAGGTCAATGAGGCGCTTGAGCTCGACGGAATATTCCATCGGGAATTCGCGGACGAGGTCGTTCACGAATCCGTTCACGGCGAGGCTCATGGCCTGGCCCTCGGTGAGGCCGCGCTGCTGCATGTAGAAAATCTGGTCGGAGTTGATCTTGCTGACCGAGGCCTCGTGCTGGAACGCGTTCTGGTTGCCGCGCGCGACGATGGCGGGATACGTGTCGGTGCGGCTGTTCGTGTTGATGAGCAGGGCGTCGCACTCGGTGTTGTTCTTGCAGCCCTTGCGGTGCGGCGGGATGTCCACGAGGCCGCGATAGGTCGCCTGGCCGGTGCCGATGCTGATGGACTTCGAGACGATGTTCGACGTCGTGTCGTCCGCGGCGTGGATCATTTTCGCGCCGGTGTCCTGATGCTGGCCGTCGCTGGCGAGCGCGATCGAGATGACTTCGCCGCGGGCGCGTTTGCCCTTCATGATGACGCCGGGATATTTCATCGTGAGGCGGCTGCCGATGTTGCAGTCAATCCACTTGATCTCGGCGTCCTCGTGGGCGAGGCCGCGCTTGGTGACGAGGTTGAAGACGTTCGCGGACCAGTTCTGGACCGTGACGTATTGGATCTTTGCGCCTTTCAACGCGACGAGCTCGACGACGGCGCTGTGGAGCGTGGCGGTTTCGAATTTCGGCGCGGTGCAGCCTTCCATATACATCACCTCGCTGCCTTCGTCGGCGATGATGAGCGTGCGCTCGAACTGGCCGAAGTTCTGCGCGTTGATGCGGAAGTAGGCCTGGAGCGGGTGCTTCACCTTCACGCCGGGCGGCACGTAGATGAACGATCCGCCGGAGAACACGGCGCTGTTGAGCGCGGAGAATTTGTTGTCGGAACTTGGGATGACCTTGCCGAACCACTTGCGGAAAATTTCCGGGTGCTTGTGCAGGCCCTCGGTGGAGCCGACGAAGATCACGCCCTGCTCGCCGACCGCGGCCTTGATGTTCGAATACGCGGCTTCGCTGTCGAACTGCGCCTCGACGCCGGCGAGATATTTGCGCTCCTGCTCGGGGATGCCGAGACGCTCGAACGTCTTTTTCATCTCGTCGGGCACGTCTTCCCACGAGCGGCTCGGCTGCGTGCCTTGCGAGAGGTAGTAGCGGATGTTTTCGAAGACGATGTTGTCGAGGTCGTGCGACGCCCAATGCGTGGGCATCGGCTTCTCGAGGAATTTGCGGTAGCCGTCCTTGCGGAATTCGCGGACCCAATCGGGGTCCTCCTTGACGTTCGCAATGTAGTCAATCGTGGCCTCGGTCAGCCCGACGCCGGCGTCGTAGGTATAATCAACGTCGTAGCGAAAATCGCCGACACTGCGGTCAATATCAATGTTCGGCTTCTCGTCCTGTTCAATCGTTGCGGGCATATCCATTCCTCCCATTTTAATTTAAGCTATTGCGGGCTCGGCTGCATCCGCGCTGACCCAATCGTAGCCCTTCGCCTCGAGTTCGAGCGCGAGGTCCTTGTCGCCGCTCATCACGATGCGGCCGTCCACCATCACGTGGACCTTGTCCGGCACGATGTAGTCGAGCAGGCGCTGGTAGTGGGTGATGACGAGGAACCCGCGGTTCGGCGAGCGCAGGGCGTTCACGCCGTCGGAGACGATCTTGAGCGCGTCAATGTCGAGGCCGGAATCCGTCTCGTCGAGCACGGCGTATTTCGGATCGAGCATGGACATCTGCAGGATTTCGCAGCGCTTTTTTTCGCCGCCGGAGAAGCCTTCGTTCACCGAGCGCGAGGTGAAGCTGCGCGAAATTTTCAACGCATCCATCTTCGCGTAGAGCTGTGCGTAATATTCGGTCGCCTCGAGTTCCTCGCCCTCGGGCAGGCGGGACTGCACGGCGGCGCGGAGGAAATTCGCGATCGTCACGCCGGGGATTTCCATGGGGTATTGGAACGCGAGGAAAAGTCCGGCGCGTGCGCGCTCGTCGGGCTCCTCCATTTCGAAAAGATTCGCGCCGTCGAGCAGCACCTGGCCGCCGGTGACCTCGTAGTCGGGGTGGCCGGCCATGACCTTCGCGAGCGTGCTCTTGCCGGAGCCATTCTTGCCCATGATGGCGTGGACTTCGCCGGCCGGGACCTCGAGGTTGACGCCCTTGAGGATTTGCTGGTCGCCGATGCTGGCGGTGAGATTTTGGATCGAGAGACTCATGCGATTTTGGACAGAATTAACGGAATTTTGGGAATTGGATGAGATGAGAGAGGTGGCTGGAATTCGAGGTCTTCAATTTTGTTAATTCTGTAAATTCTGTCTAAGCGCTGCAGTTGGCGCAGTAGCCGCGCAGCGAGATTTCGTGGGACGTGATGGTGAAGCCCGCGGGCAGGTCCCACTGCTTGCGGCGGCCGGCGGCGAGATCAATATCGTAAACCTGCCCGCATTTTTCGCAGACGAAGTGGCCGTGCTCGTCGAGGTTCGGGCAATAGCGGGTCGGCTCGCGATCCACGTGCACCTGCTTCACGAGGCCGCAGCCGACGAGCGTCTCGAGGCTGTTGTAAACGGTCGCCAGCGAGATGCTTGGCATCGTTTTCTTCGCGCGTTGGAAAACCTCCGTCGCCGTCGGGTGGTCGCGTTTGCCGAGCAGCAGATCGTAGACGTGGCGGCGCTGCGGCGTGTCGCGCAGGGCGCCGACACGGAGCGTCTCGTCGTAGGGATCGAGGTTGTGACGCGAAGTTTTCACAATCACTCAATCTGCCATGACCGCGGGCCATATCAAGAATCATTCCAAATAGAGAACGATTCTTGCAGTGGATTCCGCCTTGGAACCGTGCGGCATTCGGACACAATGCCGCGCCGACGGTGAAGGCATTGCTGCAATTTCTTACGACGCTGGGCGTGAACGCCGTGCCTGCGCTCGGCTGGTTCGTAGGCGACTGGAATGCCGGCACATTGCTGGCGATCTATTGGTTCGAGAATGTCGTCGCGACGCTCTTCATCGGTGCGCGTATTCTTATCCATCGCCGGCTTGTGCCGTGCCGCGGGCATTTCAAATACGAGCCGCGCAAGGGTGCGGAAAGCGGGCGGAAGGGGGCGTTTCTTTCGGGCTACATGACGCTCACGCTCGTCTTCTCCGGGGCGCACGGCATTTTTCTCGGGGCCATCATTCTCATCCTCTCGCAGAATGGCCATCGTGCGGAGATCGGC
>JBOHXO010000463.1:0-1540 GCA_050737475.1 Chthoniobacterales bacterium | reverse complement strand
CTCGACAACTACACGGCACAATACGTCGGCAACGGCAGCTAGTTTTTTTTTGACGGGGAATCGCCGCAACGCCGAATGAACATCCACGAATACCAGGCCCGCGAGCTCTTCGCGAAATTCAACGTAGCCACACAGCCGGGCGCAGTCGCTTTCACGCCGGACGAGGCGGAGCAGGTCGCGGCAAAACTCGGCGGCAGGCTCGTCGTCAAGGCGCAGATCCACGCCGGCGGCCGCGGCAAGGGCACTTTCAAAAATGGATTCAAGGGCGGCGTGCATCTTTGCGACACGCCCGCGGAGACGAAGGACATCGCGTCGAAAATGCTCGGGCAGGTTCTCGTCACGCACCAGACCGGGCCGGAGGGCAAGGAAGTCGCGAAGGTGTTCGTCGGCGAAGCCGTGGACATCAAGCGCGAGTTGTATTTCGCGATCCTGCTTGATCGCGGCACGTCGGCGCCGGTCGTGATCGCCAGTACCGAGGGCGGCGTGGATATCGAAGCCGTCGCGGAGCGCACGCCGGAGAGAATCATTCGCGTGCACGTGAATCCCACGCTTGGCCTCATGCCTTTTCAAACGCGCGCCATCGCCGCGCGGCTCGACCTCACGGGCAAATTGATGACGCAGGCGTCGAAGCTCTTCACGAATCTCTACAAACTTTTCATCGAGTGCGATTGCTCGATGGTCGAGGTGAATCCGCTCGTCGTCACCGCGGCGGGCGAATTGCTCGCGCTCGACGCGAAATTCAACTTCGACGACAACGCGCTTTACCGTCAGCCGGAGATCGTCGCGATGCGCGACACGACGGAGGAGGATCCGCGCGAAGTCGAGGCCTCGAAATTCGGACTCAACTACATCGGCCTCGACGGCAACATCGCCTGCCTCGTGAATGGCGCGGGCCTCGCGATGGCCACGATGGACATTATTTCCTACGCGGGCGGCACGCCGGCGAACTTCCTCGACGTGGGCGGCGGCGCCAGCAAGGAACAGGTATCCCAGGCATTCGGCATCATTCTCGCCGACCCGAACGTGAAGGGCATCCTCGTGAATATTTTTGGCGGCATCATGGATTGCAACGTGATCGCGACCGGCATCGTGGAAGCAGCGCGCGAGATCGGATTGAAAATTCCGCTCGTCGTGCGCCTCGAAGGCAACAACGTGGCCGCCGGCAAGAAAACGCTGGCCGAGAGCGGGCTCGCGCTCATCACCGGCGACGACATTCTCGACGCCGCGCAGAAAATCGTGGCCGAGGTCAAAAAAGCAGCCTGATTCCGAAAAATGAAAGTCATCGAAATCGCCTTCACCTGCTACGCCGTGACCGACATGGCGAAGTCGCGTGCATTTTACGAGGGCGTGCTCGGGCTGACGCCCACGACATTTTTCGGCGAGGCCACGGACGAGTCGCAGTGGACGGAATACGAGATCGGCGACACGGCATTTGCGATCGGCCGGCATGCGGCATTCAAGCCGAGTGCGGACGGCGCGAGCGTGGCGTTCGAGATGGAAAATTTCGACGAGGCGATCAGGAACCTGCGCGACGCAGGAG
>JBOHXO010000462.1:0-3796 GCA_050737475.1 Chthoniobacterales bacterium | reverse complement strand
GAATAGTCCTGTGCCCGCGAATCGGCTAATGAAGTGTGTGTGAAATCCCGGTGAAGACAGCGGCTGCCGCCTCGACGCTGCGGCTTGCAGCCGCTATGCAAGTTCCTCGAATGAGCCTGGAAGGATTGGTTTTCAAGATGAGCTGCCCGGATGCGGTCGGGCTGGTGGCGAAGGTGACCGGACTGGTCGCTGCGCGCGGATTGAACCTCGCCGAGGTGCATAGTTACAGCGACGAGGCGGCGAAATGGTTCTTCGCGCGGCTGCGGATCGAATCGGTCGAAGGCTCCGGCGACATGGCGTTGCTCGAGCAGGATTTTTCGCATTTCGCCGCGGAGGTGCGTGCGGAATGGTCGCTGCGGAGAACCGGCAGGCCGCAGCGAATGGTGATTCTGGCGAGCCGGGAAACGCATTGCGTCACGGACCTGCTGTGGCGGCGGAAATTTGGCGAACTGCCGGTGGAGATTCCGCTCATTATTTCGAATCATCGCGATTGCGAGAACATCGCCGCGACCGAGGGCGTGCCATTTCTGCACGTTCCCATCACGCCGGAAAACAAGGACGAGGCGTGTCGCGAAATCGCGCAGCATTGCAAGGCGGCGCAGGCCAGCGCGGTGGTGCTGGCGCGGTTCATGCAGATTTTGCCCCCGTGGTTTTGCGCGCAATTCCGAGGGAGCCTCATCAACATCCATCATTCGTTCCTGCCGGCGTTTGCGGGCGCGGACCCGTATCGGCAGGCGTTCGAGCGCGGCGTGAAGTTGATCGGCGCGACGTGCCACTACGCGACGGAGGAACTCGACCTCGGACCGATCATTGACCAGGAGGTCGTGCGCGTGGAGCACTTCCACGACCTTGCGGATTTGCGGCGGCTCGGCCGCGACTGCGAGCGGCTCGCGCTGGCCCGCGGCGTGCGCTGCCACGCCGAGGACCGTGTGTTCATCCACGGCGCGAAGACCGTTGTGTTTAGGGACTGAGGAGTAGTGATGAGTGACTGGTGACGAGTGACAAGCCGTCTCATTCCCGTCACTCGCCACTCATCACTTGTCACTTGTCACTTGTCACCGCTCACGGCATCTGCCCGCCGAGGAGCTGCCCTTGCTGGAAGACGGGGATGCGCGTTGTCTTGACTGTGTTCGCATTGCCAGCGGCGAGGCCGGCGTAGGAGTAGTCGTTCGCGGGATTCCACGCGCTCGCGGGTGAGCCATTCGGCAGGCTCATGCGGAACTGCACTTCCTTCCGATACGTGTTGCTGCTGCCCGGCATGATGAGCGTGCCGGTGAAGTCCGCTTCGACGTAGTAGATTTTGCGTGCGACGTCATACGGCTTGAGCGCGGAGACTTTTGCGCCCTGGCTGTAGTTCGACACGACGGTGATCTGCGACGGCTGGATGCCGGCGGCGATCGTCTCGGTGAGGTCCACGTAGTAACGGAACGAGAGGAACTCCGAGCCGGCCGCGGGGAAGGCGGAGCGGTTGTTCAACAGCGCGCGGATTTCGGTGAAGCCCGTGCCCGATTGATTGATCGAGGCCTCGACGAAAAACTCGTCGTCGGGTTTCTCGGGTTGCGGGAAATTCGCGATCGGTGTACCGCCTTTTTCCTTCACGAGCCGGGCGAGCGCGCCGGTGAGGCCCGCGTTGTAGTCGAGTGCGACTTCGTTCGTCTGGTAGTTGCTTCGATCGTCGGTGTAGGACGTGTCGTTGGCTGCGGAGGGACCGCCGACGAGCGCGCCGTAGAGGACGTGGCGGTTGTTGATGGGGCTTTCGATGCTGTTCGCCCACGAGCCGTGCGCGCCACGATGGTGCGGATTGATCGGCGGATTGTTGCCGAAGCCGACGACGTAACTGCGGTTCATCGGATTGATGCCGAGCGCGTAATCAATCTCCTTTTTCGCGAAGTCGTGGTAGCGCCCGTTGATGTCGTGGACCGTGTCGCTGTAGATGAACGCGAGCATGGCGGTGTTCGCGGCATAGCGGAGCGAGCCCCACGCATCGAGGAATCCGAGGCCGCCGGGCGTGGTGGCGATTTTCGAGCCATTGTCGCCGACGGTCCAGAAGTTCAGCCATTTTTCCGCGGCGGTGGTGTAGATCGCCTTCTTCGTGATCTGTGCGAGGAGGACGGTGGCGCCGTAGATCTTGTCGTCCCAGGCGTGCGTCCAATGCAGCGTCGCATTCGTGTAATTCTGCGCGTAAATTGTTTCCGCTTTTTGCAGGTAGGCGGTTTCGCCGGTGGCGCGATAGAGCCAGGCCGCGCCCCAGACGAGCTCGTCGTTGTAGCCGGAGTAGGAGTTGTAGAATCCGGCGGCATCGGGGATCGAAGAGCTGTAAGTGCCGCGGTAGTTATATGCGAAATCGTAGAGCTGCCGGGCGTGCGCGAGCAGCGTGGCGGAGTAGGCGGGGTCGTCGTTCTTGAACAGGATGGACGCGGCGGCGAATGCGGCTGCGCCTTCACCGGCGAGGTCGCTGCCGGGTTTTTGCGTGGTGATCGCGTAGGACGGGCGCGTCATTGTCATGACTTCGGGCGGGCCCCAGAACGAATGGTCCGTGCCGCCCGTGCCGACCTGGCCGTAGAAGACGTTCGCGCTCGGGTGGGCTTTGATGAGCCAGTCCATGCCCCAGCGCACGGCGCCGAGCAGGTAGGCGCGCTGGCCGGAGGCGCTGTAGCCATCGGGATATTCGATGCCGCCCCATGCGAGCAGCGTGAGCGTGCTGCACATTGGCAGGCCGAATTTTACGTGGTCGCCCGCGTCGTAATATCCGCCGGAGAGATCGAGGCCGACGTCGGCGCCATCCGTGAGTGCGGAGTCGCCGCGCCAGTTGATGCGGAAGCCGGCGGGCAATTTTCCGGAGCGTTGCGCGTCGTAGAAGAACAACGATTTTTGCAGCGCCTCGGCGTAGTTCGGCGATGCGCCGGGAGTCGGTGTGGGTGTTGGAGCCGGTGTCGGCGTGGGAACGGGTGTTGGTGTCGGAACGGGCGTCGGTGTCGGTGTCGGCGCTGGCGTTGGAACGGGCGTTGGAGTCGGTGTCGGCGTTGGCACCGGAGTTGGGACGGGTGTCGGAGTGGGCGTTGGCGTGGTTGTGCCGCCTTGCGCGGAGAAGGCGAATGCGGTGGGCGCGGCGGTGACGTTGCCGGGCGATGCGGTGAACCCGAAGTTCACGCTGCCGCCGGCGGGAATGTCCTTGTTCCACGAAATGGTTGCGGCGTCGAACGTGTAGAGATCGCCGACGTGACTGACGATGCGTGCATTCCAAGGCGAGCCGATCGTGCGGGGGAGATTGAACGCGACCTGCCAGGCGTTGAGCGGCGTGGTGCCTTCGTTTCTGATCGTGACGTCGCCCTGGAAACCGCTCTGCCAGTCACTCGTGACCTTGAATGTGATTGTCGCGTTGCCGATGCGCACTGTGGTATTCGGCGAGCCGGGAGCCGGTGTGGGCACAGGCGTCGGAGTCGGCGTCGGAGTCGGCGTTGGTATTGGTGTCGGAGTTGGAGTTGGAGTTGGAGTTGGAGTTGGGTTTCCGCCGGCATAGACGGGCGTGACCTGGATGCTTTGCGCGCCGCTGGAATTTCCCGGCGTTGCGTTGAAGCCAATCGTGATCGAGCCGCCATTTGCGCCGATTCGCTTCGACCAACTTTCGGGAGCGAGTGTGTATTGTGTGCCGGAATGCGATGCGATTTGCGCGCCCCAGATGCTCGAGATGGTTTGCGGGAGTGTGAATTTGAGCGACCAATCCACGATGTCCTTTGCGCCGCGATTGGTGACCGTCATTTGTCCGGTGAATCCCAATACCCAGTCGCTGCTTTTT
>JBOHXO010000461.1:0-5099 GCA_050737475.1 Chthoniobacterales bacterium | reverse complement strand
GGCAGACGCGCAGGTTTTCGTCGAGCGCGAGGTTGTGAATCACCTCACCGCAGGATGGACATTTGGTCCAGAGCCCCTCGGGCATTTCCCGGCTTTTCGAGACGAGGGTTTTGAGAACGGGTTTGCGAAAAATGGCCATGGTATTTTATCCCCGGGCTACGGTGATGGCGCGGACGCAGCGGGCGCCGCCTTCCAGCAGAACGCGCGCGCATTCGTCCAGCGTCGAGCCGGTGGTGAGCACGTCGTCCACCAGCAGAAAACTTTTATCCTTCACACGGGCATTCTGGCGCAAAGCAAAGGCTCCGCGCAAGTTCCGCATCCGTTGCTTTCTGTCGAAGTGCGTCTGGGTGACGGTGTGCCTCGCCCGGCGCAACGGCCGTTCGCAGCGCAATCCACGACGGCGCGCCATCCATTCCGCAAGCGCGTCGGATTGATTGAACCGCCTGTCGCGGAAGCGAGCGGGATGCAGTGGCACCGGCACGAGCACCGACTCCTCCATCGCGGCGAGCCGCTCGTCCTCGAAAGCCTCGCACAACCAGTCTCCGAGCACGCGACGCAGATGGAACTCGCGGCCGTATTTGAAACGATGAATCAGATCGCGCACGAGTCCCTGCGACCGCATCACGGCGACGGCGAATTCCAGGTGCAATTCCTCGCCGCGGCAGTTCGGACAGACAAAAAAATCCACGGAGCCTTCGTAGGGGCGCGAGCAAACGTTGCATTTCGGGCCGTCGAGCCGCTTCACTTCGCCCGCGCATTTTTCGCACAGCCAGCAACCATGCGGCTGCCGTGTGCCGCAACCCACGCAATGCGGCGGATAAACGATGTCCGCCAGCGATTCAATCGCCGGCCGGAGCAGTCGGACGGGACTCACGACTGAGATACCACCAGACGAGCGCGCCCATGACAAGCAGCGCCGCCAGCGGCACGAGGCCCGTCGGCACCATGCCGTGCACGACATTCGGGCCGACCCACGGCATCCACGCGTCGTCGGGTTTGACGCGAAACTTGGCCACGAGATTGAGAACCAGCGCGCCGAGGATGCATCCCGCATGCAGTCCGATCGCCAGCCACAGCGCGCGTGTGCGCAGTGTCGCCGTCGCAAAAATCACGCCGAGAATGAAAAGCGCAGCGGCGCCGGAAAGTGCGAGCGCCGGGCCGCCTGAATTTGAAAACGCGTGCTCGAGCACCTCGAGTCCGCTTCCCCATTGGACGTCCGTTACGTCGTAGCGCGAATCAATGAAATGAACCGCGGCAAAAATGAACGAGATGGAAATCACGCCGATCACGCGCCCAAACGAGCGCACCGCGAGACCGAGCAGCACGCCGCGGAAGAGAAATTCCTCCACGAGTGGCACGAGCGCCGCGGTCGCGACGATCATGGGAAGCCTGGGCCACTCGATTTCCTTGCGGATGCGATAGATATCCGCGCCGAAATAAAACGCCGCGAGCACCAGCATCGTGAGCGTGGCGAGCGCGAGTCCCGTAAAAAGATGCCGCCATGCCCGCGCATCACGCTGGAGGCCGAGCTCGCGGAAACTTCGCACGTTCATCCAGCGAAGGACGGGCCAGAGCAGGGCCAGCGCGACGATCAGGGCGGTGCGACTGAACACGCGACGGAACGGCACGCCGTCGAAAAAAGGATGCAGCGCCCAGTAGGCGGGAGGCGAAAGCAGCGTCGCGAGCAGGACGACCGCCGCGACGTAGAGCAAAAGTTTCGCCAGAGGATTCACGCGCCGCAACTTAGCAGCTACTTTGTTTCCCGTAATGCTTTTCTCCGACGACACCGATGCCTTGATTGCCGCGGACAAGGCGCACACATGGCATCCGTTCACGCAGATGCAGGCATGGTGCGATCCGTCCCACGAGCCGTTGGTGCTCGTCGAGGGCCATGGCGCGATTCTTCGCGACTCGCGGGGCCGCGAATACATTGACGGCAACTCCTCGATCTGGACGAACCTGCACGGCCACAATCACCCGAAGATCAACGCCGCGATTCGAGATCAACTCGAGCGTGTGGCGCACGTCTCGTTCCTCGGCAGCACGAATGCGCCCGCAGCACGGCTTGCGGAGCGGCTCTGCGGGTTGTTTCCGCGAAAAAATCTCACGCGCGTTTTCTTTTCCGACAATGGCTCCACTGCGATCGAGGTCGCGTTGAAGATGGCGGTGCAATACTGGCAGCTCGACGGGAAGCCGGATCGAAACCGCTTCATCGCATTCGAGCAGGCGTATCACGGCGACACGGCGGGCGCGGCGAGCGTGGGAGGAATTGCGGGATTTCGCGGACGTTTCGAGCGCATGCATTTTCCGGTCGAGCGCATTGCATCCGTGGCCGACATCAATTCCATTTCGTCGCCGGAAACCATCGCGGCGGTGATCATCGAGCCGCTGGTGCAGGGCGCTGCGGGTATTCGCTGCTGGCCGCAGGGAATGCTGCGGGAGCTGAGCGCGTGGTGCGACATTCACGGCATTCTGCTCATCCTCGACGAAGTGCTCACCGGCTTCGGCCGCACAGGCACGATGTTTGCCTGCGAGCAGGAGCGCGTGTTTCCGGACTTCCTCTGCCTTGCGAAGGGCCTGACCGGCGGCTATCTGCCGCTCGCGGCGACGCTCACGACGGAGCGCGTGTTCGGGAAATTCCTCGGCGGCGTCGAGGAGTTGAAGACATTTTATTACGGCCACAGCTACACGGCGAATCCGCTCGGCTGCGCGGCGGCACTGGCCAGCCTCGATATTTTCGAGGAGGAAAACGTGCTGGAAAATCTCAAGCCGAAGATCGCGCGCATGAGCGAACTGCTGGCGGAAACCGCCCGACATCCAAACGTGCGCGAGGTGCGGCAGTGCGGCTTCATTGCGGGCATTGAAATCGGCCCCGATAAAAACTCGACCTACCCGTGGGCGGAATTGCGCGGAGTCAAAGTCTGCGAGGCCGCACGGGAACACGGCCTGCTCACGCGTCCCATCCTCGACACAATCGTGCTCATGCCGCCGTATTGCGTAACGGACTCGCAACTCGTGGAAGCCGTGGATGCCATTCGCAAGAGCATCGATTCGGTTTGCTGTTGAACGTCACCGCCCAAACGATTTGCCGTAATTGAGAAAAAACTGATTCTCGAAAACGCCGGCGGGATCGTAGCGTTTTTTCAGCGCAAAGAACTCCGGAGCCTGCGGATATCCGCGCAGAAATTGCTCCCGGGTCGCATGCGCGCGATAGGGCAGGTAATAGGTGCCGCCGCAGGCCAGTGCGACATCGACAAGTTCCCGCGTGAACGCCTCCATGGCGGCTTCCGCAGCCGCGTCGCGGCGTTGATCAAAGAGCATGACGAGACCGAAGACTTCGCTGCGCGCATATCGAAGGAACGAATCCCGGTCGGTTTCGACGTTTCGAACGGTGACATTCAGCAGGTCCGGATGATGCTTGAGAAAGACGGGGCGCGCTTTTTCGACGAACTCCCCAAGGCGGCTCGCGGGTATGAAATATTCGTGAAGGATGTCCGTGCGAGCGGGATCGCGATTGGCATAGAGGCTCGCCGGCTCGTTCATGATCTGGTTGCGGGAAAGCACCTCGCCGCCGGTTTCCCCCATCGTCGTCTCCAGCCACCAGCGCAGGTTTTTTCCATAGTCGCTCTCCACGCCGCTGCGGAAAACGGCGCGATTGAGAACGCTCGGTTTCTCGTCGTGCAGGGTGTCCGCGACCGGAAGACCCGTCGTCTCGCGCTTGAGCAGCGTGATGACCGCCTCTCGAAAAAAGAAATCCGGCGCCACGCTGATGCGGCCATACGCCATGCCAATGTCAGTGCGATCGCGCGTGAGTTCATGATAAACGCGATTGTAATCCGCCGGTTTCACCCGATGCGCCTCGGCGCGATAAAACTCGTTGGGGACGACCCGCAGGTCCGCCTCGAGGATCACGCCAATAAGGCCGTATCCGCCGAGCGCCAGCGAGAACAACTCCGCATTCTCCGTGCGGCTGCAACGCTTGATCGAGCCGTCCGCGGCCAGAAGCCGGAACGAATCCACCGTGCTGGCAATCGGAGGAGAATCGTTCTGCCAGCCATGGCAGTTCACGGAAAGCGAGCCGCCAACGGAAAAATCGTTGTTCGACTGCATGATCGCAACCGCAAAGCCGCGGTGGTCGAGATATGGAATGACCTCCGACCATCGCGCGCCGGAGCCGACGGTGAGGATGCGCTTTTTTTCGTCAAGCGACATCCGGTTGAACGGCAGCATGTCGAGCACGATGGCGCCGGGGTAAAGCGTGTGCCCTCCCATTGAATGATGCGCCCCGCTGATCGCGATGTGGCTCTTCGTGGCTGCGGCCCTGCGCACAAGCTCGCCAAGCTGGCGCTCGGCTGCGGCGGGCTCCGCGGCGATGGCCACGACCTCGGCGGGCCGGTTTTCGTTGAGGCGGCTGGCGTCGTTCGTGCCGGCGGGCGCTGCAGCAATCGGCGCCGCGGGATCATGCCACCACACACTGGCGAGAAAGAGCGCCGGCTTCGCCACAAACGCAATGAGGACGAGGACGACGACCGCCAGAAAAACGAGGATTCCCTTTTTCACCACATCAATAATCGTAGAGATGCTCGACGGGGATTCCCCTTGCCTGCAAATCCCGCAGCATCGTGCCGAGATCCCTGATCGGAGCCTGAATGGCGACACGTTTTGATTTCTCACCGGTAAGAATCTCCATCGTGAACAACGGCGCGCCCGCCTTGAGATCGTATTTCCAGTCCGCCGGGGCGACAACCGTCAGCAAAATTTCATCGGTGCCGGCCACATCGAGGAAGTCGACACCCTGCCTCGCCAGCGCAGGCACCGTGTCGGTGAAGCCCTGGTAGTGCGGCACCGTGATCACGACACCCTGCGCGCCGAGGTCGCGAAATTTTCGCACTTCGGGATTCTTGAAAATGTCAGCCGACGGCGACTTCACCGTCATGTAAACCTCCGTGTCGGCCAAACCATACACGGAATGGCTCGCGAAGCGGATGAGCCCGCCGTAGAGCGCCTTGGCTGCATATTCGAAACTCAGGAAAAATTTCCGCTCCCATTTGCGGAGCACATGTTTGCCCCACCATCCGGTGGATGACCACAGTTCGCAC
>JBOHXO010000460.1:0-1752 GCA_050737475.1 Chthoniobacterales bacterium | reverse complement strand
CGATCAGAATTGCCGAAAGGAATGCTCCGAAGATTTTCATGATGGAATTTTCGCTCGAATTTACTGCGTGTCCAAGCAATTTCGCAACGCAATGTGTCACCCCCCGCGCGACTGCCGGATGAGCACGAGATTGCGCGCGTAGATGAACAGCCCCGTCGCCTGACCCACGATGCCGACGATGTCGCGCCGCCAGACGAAATACGTCACGAGCATCACCGCGCCGACGAGGCTCATCCACCAGAATGCCACCGGGATGACCGACCGCTTCGAGCGCTCGCTGGCGAGCCATTGCACGATCATGCGGCCCGTGAACACAAGCTGGCCGAGCAAACCGAGCGCGACCCACACGATGCCGGCCGGGCTGGTGATGTTCAAAATGGATTCCATCCAGCCGCTGTTCGATCGGCTGCGATAGACGAACTCCGCAAATTCCACCGGCGTGAGCAGGCGGTCGGTGCCGGGGCCGAGGCGCTTCACGACATAGGCGATCGAGCCGTCGCGCAGACGCACGAGCTTCACGTTGTCCTTCGCGCCGGGGAGATCCACTTTGATGCGGGTCTCGGGGCCGTTGAATTGCACGGAATCGGCGGGGCGTCCGACACGGTCGAGTTCGCCGTTGTCCGGGGTGCACGCGCCGAGCGCCAGCATTGCCGCCAATGCGGTAGCTTTCACCGCATCCGCGGCACACATCCAATGTCGAGCCATGAGGGCGGCGCTTATCGCACCGGCGTGACCGATTCGCAAGGCTCCGTGGGACCGAGGTCCGGATCGAGTGGCAGGTTGCCGCGATCGTCGCCGCCGTCGCGCTCGTGCGGGTCGAGCAAATGATCAATCGCGATGAAGTAGGCCTTCGAGTGCCGGACGAACAAAAGGTTGAACAAAACAACCGGGATCACCACCGCGGACAACATCACGTAATCGGGCAGCGAGAAATTCAATTCGAGAAACAAATAGATGAGCATTCCGAGCAGGCTCGCAGAGCCGCAATTCACGGCCCAAACCGCCATCAGAAAATAGCCAGGCTCGCGCTCGAACGCGTAGCCGCACCGCGGACATCCATCAAGTGGCGTGCACCAATCCCACAATCGCCGCACCGAAAATGCGCGCGGAAAAATCGGCGTGCGGCCGCAAACCGGACACAGCAAACGCGTGGCCCGGGTCAGGTAGGCGCCGGCTTTGGCGACCATTTGCGCGTTTTTCACGGAGACATCCTGCACTGTCCGACGGCTTGGCGTCAAATCGCTTCGATTCTTCTTGTCACCCCTTTACGAACCCTTGAACGTGAGCAATTCTGAACAGGTAACTCCCGGACGAACCGGCCAATTTGAACAAATTTAGACAGTAACGCATGGCTAATACCATTCTCGTAGGCGCCCAGTGGGGCGACGAAGGCAAAGGCAAGATCATTGATTATCTCACGGACGATGCCGACATCGTTGTGCGCAGCCAGGGCGGCAACAACGCCGGCCACACGATTGTCCTCGGCGGTGAGAAATACGTGCTGCATTTGATCCCGTCGGGCATTCTTCGCCGCGGAAAAACCTGCGTGATCGGCAATGGCGTGGTGCTCGATCCTGTTGCGCTCGTCGGTGAGATTGACGGCCTGCGCAAGCGCGGCGTGAACGTCGCAAAAAATCTGCTCATCTGCGGCGGCGCGCATCTCGTGATGCCCTACCACCGCGCACTCGACGAACAGCGCGAAGTGCTCAAGGGCAAAAATAAAATCGGCACGACGAAGCGCGGCATCGGCCC
>JBOHXO010000459.1:0-11232 GCA_050737475.1 Chthoniobacterales bacterium | reverse complement strand
CGTGAGTTCCACATTCGTGAGGGGCCGACCAAAGCGGTAGTCGCACGTGCCACCGGTGCGGAGATCAGCGCGTCTTGAGCGCGGCCTCGAGTTCGGCAATGCGACGGCGCAGCGGCGCGACAGCCTCCTCAATCTCGGCGGCGGTGTAGCGCGGCGTGATGTATTTCGGGCAGTTCCAATCGTAGGAAACCACGTCGATGAAAAACAAACGCTCGACGATGCGACGCGCCTCGGGCTCGGCGAGTTGCTCGACGAGTTCGGGATGCTCCCGCGCATCCTCGACGCGGGCGTGGCCGAGAATTTTCAAGCGCGTGCGGTGCGGATAATCCATCAGGAAAAGCGCCACGCGATCGTTCGCGGCGAGGTTGCCAGTGGAGATCATCTGGTGGTTGCCCTTGTAATCGGCGAAGGCCAGCGCGTTCGGCCCCATGACGCGCAGAAACCCCGGACGCCCGCCGCGATGCTGGATGTAGGGCCAGCCGTTTTCCGTGATCGAGGCCATGTAAAAACTGTCGCGGGTTTCGATGAAGCCCGTTTCGTCCACGGTGAGCGCGTCGCGTTCCGGCGCGCCCTCGACGTGCTGCGACTTCCCGAAGTAATGTTCCTGCGCCTCGAGCACGGACGGCGTGAGCACCGTTTGCATGAATCGTTCGGCCATAATGAAAAGTGTGCGTCCGTCGCGGAAAGCTGGACAGCGCCAACTTCCCGCGCGGCGGATTTGTTAAAAGACCAGCGTGCTCCAGCCCTCTGCGAGATAGCGGCGGATGTTCGAGATGCCAGGGGTTCCCGCGAGAGCCTTTTCCTTGATGAGCGGAAGCCCCGCGCCTTCCACGCCCCCGGTCGCGCCGAAGACCGCTGCGCAGCCGCACGATGCGCCCTTCACCGTTTCGCGCACGGCGTTGTAGAGGCCGTTCGCGGGATGCGAAACTTTCGTCAATTCCTCCGGCCATCGCGTGCCCGCGCCATTGAAAACAACTTCGACTTCGTCGCCGCATTTGAGCGCTTCGTCCGCGAAGGCGAGAGCGTTGAAGACGCGTCCGAGCGCTTCGTCGCCGGCTTTGGGATCGGACAGGATGATGATTGCGGTTTTCATTTCGTGGATTGGTTTTTTGGTTTCTTTTGCGATCGCCGGTTTATGCTGGCGACTCATGCATCCTCGCCCCTCCGCCGGAATCGCGATAGCGGGCACAATTCGGTGGGATACGCACAAATCAGTGTAAATTCATGACGGACAGCGACGAAAAATTTCTGAAAATCATGCCGAAGCTGAACTCCCGGCGTGTGGAAATCCTGCTCGAGGACGTCATCGGCTGCCGCTGGACAATCAGCGTGCTGCGCGCCGTGGCGGGCGGAGTGCGGCGGCCGGGCGCGCTGGAGCGTCACATCGAGGGCATCAGCACGAAGGTGCTCGGCGACCGCCTGCGGCACTTCACGAAGGCGGGACTTTTCGAGCGCGTGCAATTTCCGGAAATCCCGCCGCGCGTGGAATACCGCCTCACGGATTTTGGCAAAAAATTTCAGCGTCTGTTGCGCGAGGTGGAACGATTGCAGGACGAGTTGAACGGCGGTGCGCAATCCCGGCCGCAACCCGCAGCCACCCGGCTCAGGCGCCGGGCGGCGTAGCGCGCGTCATCCCTCGATGCTCGGCGTCGCGATGCCAAGTGCGTCTGCGAGGTCCTGCAGGTGGTCCTGCTCCTGCGCGATGATTTTGCGCAGTGTTTCGCCGAGCGCGTATTCACCCATCGCGTCGGCCTGGCGGATGCGTTCGCGATATTGGATGATCGTTTCCTTTTCGTTCGCGAGGTCGAACTGCAGCATCTTTTTCGCGTCACCGGAAATTTTCACTTCCTTCGGCGCCGTGATGGGCGTGCCGTTGAAATAATCAATTTGTTTGGTGATGAGCAGCGCGTGCTGGAGCTCCTCGGTGGCGTGTTTTTGCAGTTCGGCGGCGATGGCGGTGTAGGCGGCGCCCTTCATCGTCTGGCTGTAGAGCACGTAGGCGATGATGGCCTGGAATTCACGGGCGAGATCCTCGTTGAGCAACTCGACCATGCGCTGGCGGGTGATGGGTTTGGATGAACTCATGGCGGTAGGGAGTTCGCATGTGAAGCGGCGGGCGGCCGCTTCGTCACAAAAACGGAATGGCGAACTTCTTTCCTCATTTTTCAGACTCGTGCTAGCGTTTCCCTCCCATGAGCGACGAGCCACCTTCCACGCCTGATCTTGCGACGATGGATTTGAGTCTGAGTTTTGGCCCGGCGTGGGCCAGGGAATCCGATTCCGGCGAGCGTCTGGCGAAGATGGCGGCGAAGCACGATCGCGAGGAACGTCCCGAGCGCGGCGGCCCTCGCCGCGACGATCGCGGGCCGCGTTCCGATCGCCGACCACCCCGACGCGATGGCGACAAACGTGGCGGCGCCCGTACCCCGCGGCGTGATGACCGCCGCGAAGAACGCCGCCCGGAGCGCGAGCCGGAGCCCGAGCCCCTCGCCGGCTGGGAGGTTCAGTTCCTGCCCGACAAACCCGGTGTGGACGGCCTCGCGAAGCAGATCAAAAGCACTGCGAAGGCGTATCCGCTCTTCGATCTCGCGCACCTCGTGCTCGACAAATCCGCCCGCTACCACGTCGAATTCAAGCGCATTACCGATGACGCTCCCGCGCTCTTCCAGCTCAAGAGCGACGGCAGCATGTGGCTCGCCGAACGCGACGCCGTGGCACATGCAATGGCCACGCAGCTCGATAAATACTACCGCCGCGAGCGCGTTGCCGTGGAGCCGCCGAAGGGCGTGTATCCCTGCGTCGCCGTCTGCGGCATGAGCGGCGTGCTGCTCGGCCCGCCGAATTATCACGACTACCAGACGAAACTTGTGCGCCTGCACGCGGAGCGTTTTGCGAATGTCCCGTTCGAGGTTTTCAAAAGCCGCATCCGCATGGAGCGCGGCGAGGAAATGATCGCGAAATGGAAGGACGAGCAGAGCACGAAGGAAGTCTATTTCCCGCTCGATCCTTCCAAACCCGAGGCACCCGCGCCAGAGCCCGCACAACAAGCACCGGTCGCCGATCATGCACCGCCTGCCGCGCAAGCCGAAGAGCCGGCAGCCGAGGCTGCCGAGGCTGCAGTGGAGGATGCCGCACCAGAGCAAAGCGAAGAGCCCGCGCTCGAGGCAGCCGAACCCGCGGTGGAAAGCACTGAAGCCGCAGCACCGGCCGAAGGTGAAGCGCCCGGAACTCCCGCAGTCGAAAGCGAAGCCGCTGCGGAGGAAGCCGCAACGCCGACGGAAGCCGCCCCGCGCCTGGAATCCCTCGCCGAGGTCGAGCAGCATTTTCGCGAACATCATCTCCCCAAGGCGCTCATCCGCATCCGCGAGCGCGTGACTTCGCCGGGCTCCGCGGCGCTCAACACCTCCGCCCCGGCCGTGTTGCGTCTCACGCGAAATGCGTGGGAGCAATTGAGCCGTTTCCCGCTTCCGCTCGCGCATCGCCTTGCCCAGCACCTCACGTCGCGCGGCGTGCATGTTTTCAAGTCGCACGACAACCACACCTACGTCGGCGTCGCGCGGCCGCGATTCCTCGACACCACGTCGTCGCCGGTTTCCGCATCGCTTGTTGCCATGCTCAAATCCATCGAGGAAAATGCCCGCGCCCCGCGCGCGGAACAATGGAAGGCGCTCCTCGCCTTACGATCGGACGTTGCCGAAACCGAACGCGAAACCGCAGTCGCCGCGGATCTGCTCTGGCTGCTGCGCGAGGGCCATGTGATTGACTATGCGAAGCGCGGACTGGAAATCACCCGTCGTCCAAAAGCCTCGCAACCGCGCAAACCCGCAACCCCCGTCAAAGCCCCGGCGAACGCGTCCGCGGTCGCAACGCCACCAGCCGACGAACCCGCACCGCTCGCGGAGGACGCGGCCATTCCGCAGGACGAAAACCCGGCCTAGTCCGAGCCGAGTGCCCTGGCGACGGCCTCGTCGAGCTCGAAGCCGAAGAGATTTTTGGCGATGAGGATGCCTTTGCGATCCACCAGGAAGGTCGTCGGAATTTGCATGACGCTGTATTTCACCGCCATCGCGCTGTCGAAACCCTGACCGTCGCAATACTGCGGCCATGTCATGCCATTCAGCTTCAGGAAGGCGTCGAGTTTCTCCGGATTATCATCGAGACTGACGCCGGCGATTTCGAAGCCCTTGTCGTGGTATTTCTTGTAGGCTGCGAGCACGTAAGGAAGCTCTTCGCGACAGGGCCCGCACCACGTCGCCCAAAAATCCACGAGCACGACCTTGCCCTTCAACGCCGCGAGCGAAAAAGGCTTTCCGTTGATGTCCTTTTCATCGAAGGGGGGAAACGGCTTGCCGACCTTGAAGGGGGTCGCGTTCTGCATGGCTTCCTTTTGAGCTGCGATGGCGGTGATGTATTGGGCCGCGGTTTTCCCGGGCTTCGTGTCGGGATATTTTTTGGCGATCGCCTTGAGAATCGGCATCGCCTTGTTCAGGTCGCCAAGGAGCTGAAAATAGAGCCCCGCCTTCATCAACATGGCCTCCGCGAGCACGTCGCTCTTCTCGTCCTTGTATTTGGCGAGGAGCTCGTCGAACTCCTTGATCTCGCCCGCGAATTCCTGCTCCGTCCGCTCTCCGCCGGCCTCGACCTTTTCGTTGATCCGGTTCACGAGCGAGTCGAGCTCCGACTTCGCGTCCGTGGGCGCGGCGGCGGGCGCCTTGTCGGCGGCCATGACCAAAACCACGGGTGAAAACGCGAGCGCGATTGCGGCGGAAACAAGGAGAGCTTTCATGCCCCCTATCTTAACCTGCTGCCGCCGCGCAGCAAGTGACGCTTCGTCTCAGGCGAGGCGGGCGTGCCCGGTGATGGGCCGCTATTTCTTATTCTTGCCGGCCGCTTGTTTGGCCGCGACGGCCTGATTTTTCTTTTGATCCGCACTGCTTGCCTTCGAGTTTTTTTGTGAGGATTTTTTCTGGTTCGCCTTCGGTGATTTGTCGCCCATAGGATCGCACAATGGGCCCCGGGACGTGGATTGTAAATGGTGGTTCCGCGACAATGCTCCCGTGCTCTCGATATCCGGCATGAACGAAAATCCCATTCATCCGCGCGTCGGGATCGGCCACGTGCATCTCAAGGTCGCCGACCTCGACCGCGCGCTCGGATTTTATCGCGACGTGCTCGGCTTCGAAATTACGCAGCGCTACGGACGCGAGGCCGTCTTCCTCTCCGCGGGCGGCTACCATCACCACATCGGCTTGAACACATGGCAAAGCGCGGGAGGTCAGCCGCCGGCCCCGGGAACAACGGGGCTTTTTCACGTCGCAATTCTTTATCCCACACGAGCCGCGCTCGCCGATGCGTTGCGGCGATTGATTGCTGCGAAAATACCGCTCGATGGCGCCGCGGACCACGGCGTGAGCGAAGCCCTCTACCTGCGCGACCCCGATGAAAACGGTGTCGAGCTATATTGGGATCGCCCGCCGGAGCAATGGCCGCGGGATGCGGACGGCGGGCTTGCGATGTTCACGCGCACCCTCGATCTCGAGAGTCTGCTGGCGGCAGCGGACTAAGCCCTGCCGTCGAAAGGCTCAGGCGAGGCGGGCGTCCATCGTGATCTTCGCGTTGAGCACTTTCGAGACCGGGCATCCGGCCTTGGCCTTCGCCGCGAGTTCCTGAAATCCCGCGTCGTCGAGCCCCGGGATCGCCGCCACCACATCGAGGTGACTGGCCGTGATCTCGAATCCATCGCCGACCTTGTCGAGCGAGACGGTCGCGGTCGTCTCGATTTTTTCGGGCGTGAAACCGGCCATGCCCAGGATCAACGAAAACGCCATCGAGAAACATCCCGCATGTGCCGCGCCAATGAGTTCCTCGGGATTCGTCCCCTGCTCGCCTTCGAAGCGGGTCTTGAACGAATACGGCTTCTCGACGAGCGCGCCGGAGCCGGTGGACATGGTGCCTGCGCCCTCGGTGAGAGAGCCTTTCCAAACTGCGGATGCCTTGTGCTTCATGGCGCAAGGATTTCACGCCCGCGCGCGCCAATGCGAGCGCTTTTATCCCGTGAAACGGAATTGTCGAAAACCGTCAGTCGATCTGCCAGGGCTCGGAGGCGCGATGCTCTTCCTTCTTCGAGCGCTTTTTGCCTTCGTGCTGCTCGGGATGCAGCTCGCGGCCGCCGTGAGTCACGGCGTAATTGACCTCCTGGGCGAAGTCCTCCGCCTCGGTGTCCATTTGTTTTTCCGGCTGGGGTGTCTTGGGATTTTTCATGGTCCGGGTTGATTTAATAAAACATCGCACCACCCACAGCGCGCGCCAGTCGGGGATTTCATTGACGCCGCCATCGGGGGAAACGACCGCGACGAAAAGGTAGCAATTGGCCCGTCGCAGCGACACGGGAACTTCCGGTAGGCAACTGCGTTTTCGAATCCCAATCCAATGAAACGATTCCTCTTTTCCAGCGCGGCAATGCTCCTGGCACTCGCAAACCACGGCCACGCCGCCAGCTTCACCATCAACACCGCCGATACCACCGCACGCACCCTCGGCAAATCCTCGGCGGCTCCGCGACCATCACCGGCGACGTCTCCGGCGGCAGCGCCTTCACCGGCAACACCGAACTCACCGGCGGCATCCTCACGCTCTCCGGCGCGAATCGTCTCGCGACCGCCAGCTCGCTCACGCTCGACGGCGGCACGCTGCGGCTCTCAGGAATCGGCTCCACGAATGGCCAGACCTTCTCCGCCTTCTCGCTCGACTCGACTTCCGCGATTGACCTCAACAACACCACCTCGCTCACCTTCGGCTCCCTCGCCAGCTACACCGGTGGCTAGGCGCTTTCCATCAGGGGCTACACCACCTCGATCTCGCCGGGCTACGCGATTCGTTTCAACGGTGACCTCACCGCCAGCCCGTCGTTTCTCGCCCTCACCACCTCGCTCACCATCAATGGGCACGCTCCCATCGTGAACTACAGCGGCGGCTTTACGAACGTCACGGCCGTGCCTGAGCCGTCCACGATCTACATCGCCCTCGCCCTTGCGGCGCTCCTCACGTGGCGCGCTCGTCGGCGGTTCGTCGCGCGGCGCAATTGACACGCGGACTTGCGAAGGTGCCGGGCCCGGGGCAGCTTGGCCGCCTCATGCCGGCTCGCTTTCTCCTCGCTCTCGTCACGGCCCTCGCACTCCTCCCGCATGCGTTTGCGGCGGAGCCCACCGAGGACGAAAAATTCCAGGCACTCATCGCAAAAATCTGGGCGTGGGACATGCACGAATTCCCGGAATGGGCCACCTCGCTCGGCAAGCGCGAAGGCCTCGATCGCTGGACCGACGAATCGCGCGAGGCCATCGAGCGCCGCGATGCGAAGACCCGTGAATTCCTCGCCGACCTCGAAAAAATCAACGCGAAGCAGCTCACCGCCAAATGGCGCGGCGACTACGACCTGCTCCTTCACGACTACAAGGAGGGCGTCGAGGGCCAGAAATTTCCGGGCGAACTGCTCGCGCTCAACCAGCTCGGCGGCGTGCATGACGAAATCTCGAACCTCATGCAGCAGGTGCCCGCGGAACGCGCGGAGGATTTCGATGCGATCCTCGCACGCTACAACGCCGTTCCAAAACTCGTGGATCAAAACATCGAGCTCCTCAAGCGCGGTCTAGCCGCCGGCATCACCGTGCCACGCGTCACGCTGGCCACCGTGCCCGCGCAACTCGACGCAATCATCAACGACGAGTCGTCGAAAAATCCCATCCTCGCACCGTTCGAAAAAAATCCCCCGCTGCTCGCGAAGGAAAAAATGGAGCAATACCGCGCGCAGGCGATGAAGGCCTTCCGCGAAACCGTGCTGCCCGCGCTGCAAAAATACCGCGCGTTCGTCAACGAGACCTACATTCCCGGCGCCCGCGAGAGCATCGGAATGTCCGCGATGCCCGGAGGCACCGAGTGGTATGCGTTCGATGCGAAATCCTCGACGACCACCGACCTCACGCCGAAGCAGATTCACGAGATCGGCGAAAAGGAAGTCGCGCGCATCGAGGAGGAAATGACCGCACTGCGCGAAAAGATCGGATTCAAGGGCGACAAGGCGGCCTTCGGAAAATTCCTGCGCAGCGATCCGAAATTTTATTACAGGACGCCCGACGAGATTCTTGCCGCCTACCGCAACATCTGCAAAAGCACGGACCCCGAGCTTCCGCATTTCTTCGGCAAGCTCCCGCGTCTCACCTACGGCGTGAAACCCGTGCCCGACTACGCCGCCGACGCGAAGCCGACCGCGTATTACGAGCCCGGTTCGCCGGCGGCCGGGCGCGCCGGTTATTTTTTCGCGAACACCTCGCACCTCGACCAGCGCCCGAGTTGGGAAATGGAGGCGCTCGCTTTGCACGAATCCGTGCCCGGCCATCATCTCCAGATCGCCCTCGCTCAGGAAATGGACGAAAAGCCCGAGCTGCTGCGCGAGCGCGGCTACACGGCGTTCATCGAGGGCTGGGCGCTTTATTGCGAGGGCCTCGGCAAGGAGATGGGCCTCTACAAGGACCCGTATTCCGACTACGGCCGGCTCACCTACGAAATGTGGCGCGCGGTGCGGCTCGTCGTGGACACCGGCATCCATTCGCAGGGCTGGACGCGGCAGCAGGCGATTGATTATTTCCGCGAGCACGCCGCGTTGAGCGACCACAACATCAAGGTCGAGGTGGACCGCTACATCGTCTGGCCCGGCCAGGCGCTCGCCTACAAAATCGGCCAGATGAAAATCACCGAGCTGCGCCGCCGCGCCGAAAAAGCGCTCGGCGACAAATTCGATATTCGCAAGTTCCACGACGTCGTCCTCGGCGACGGCGCAGTCCCGCTCGACGTGCTGGAAAAACACGTGGACGCCTGGATCGCCGCGCAAAAAACGAAGTAACCATCGGGCGCTTGCGCGGCGCAAAAATTGCTGGCGAAATGCGCTGCGGTCCGGTTTTCAGCGTCCCTCGCCACCGGCCGAAGGTTCACAATAAGCCGCCGCCCATCCAGCAGCGCCACGGCGCGCGAATACATGGTGGAGAAAAAATCATGTCCACCATCCTGCTCATCATTCTCATTCTGCTGCTCGTCGGCGCATTGCCGTCGTGGCCCCACAGCCGCAATTGGGGCTACTATCCCAGTGGCGGACTCGGTCTCGTGCTTGTGATCGTGCTCATCCTGCTGCTGCTCGGCGTATTTTGAAGTCTCGTCAGACGGACAGGAAAAAAGCATCCTTGGCGCATGTGGCGCCCCCTCATTCTTGCGTTGCTTGCCGCCGACTCTACGCTTGCGGCAGAAATGCCCAACCCCGCAGCCACTGCGATCAATTCCCTCGGAATTGATTTGCTTCATCAGGACACATCGAAGGGCAATTTCGCTTTTTCCCCCTATTCGATCCAAATCGCATTCGCCATGACCAGCGCGGGCACAGCAGGCGAAACCCTCATGCAAATGAGAAAGGTGCTGTGGTATCCGAAGACCGACATGAATGCGGCTTTCTCGACGCTGAGCACGCAATTGGCGAAAATACAACCTTCTCAATTCGGATATCTGGAGCTGAACGCCGCCAACCGCCTTTTCGCACAGCGGGGATTCGCATTCAAAAAGCCCTTTCTCGACCTGGTTCTCGCCGACTACAAGGCACCCGTTGCGCTGAGCGATTTCAAAGCAGATCCGGATGCTGCATTGAAAGAGATCAATCTCTGGGTCGAATCGCAAACCCACAATCGAATCCGCCACCTGCTTCCCCCCAAGAGCCTTGATCGGCTCACCCGGCTCGTAATCGTGAATGCTCTCTACTTCAAAGCATCATGGCTGGGGTGCAATTTCGAGACCGACAACACGCAGCCCCGGCCGTTTCATCTAACAAAGGACAAAGTGGTTTCTGTTCCGACCATGCTGAGCCGGGGGGAACTTGGATATTCCAAGGCCGCCGGATTTACCGCGGTTTCCATCCGATACGTGCAGGATGAACTTCAGTTTCTCATTTTGCTCCCGGATGCGCCGGATGGCCTTCCCGTGCTCGAGAAAAATTTGACGGCACAAATGCTGGCAGGCTGCGCGCGACTACCCGCCACTTCGGTGGAAATCACCCTTCCAAAATTCAAACTCGAGCCCCCGGAACTCGATCTACAGAAAGTATTGATCAAACTCGGGATGACGCATGCTTTCGACATTCCAAGCGGCAGTGCCGACTTCGACGGCATGGTGGATTCCAAAGGGCCGGATGCGGTCTTCATCTCAAAGGCGTTTCACAAAACCATTCTGTTCATAAATGAAACGGGAACGGAGGCCGCCGCCTCCTCGGCTGTCGTCATGGCCGCCAGGTCGGGAGGGAGGATACCGGAGGCCAAAGTTGCGATTGATCGCCCGTTTCTTTTTGCCGTCCAGCATGTGCCCAGCGGCGCGTGTCTGTTCCTCGGTCGCGTCACCGATCCACGCTAAGTCCCTCTGCTTCGGCGGCAGGGCTGGTACTTTCCCGTTCACAATCGCCCGTTACGCGTTTAACGACTGGCGAAAACGCGGGCGGCGCTGCAGAATCGTCGCATGCTCCGGGCGTTCCTCCTCAATGCCCTTTTCGTCGGCACAATCTTCGCCGCCGATGATTGGTCGCTCTCGGGATACGCGGTCAACGGATTCGCCGTGGACCTGCTCCACAAAAATTCCACCGCCGAGAACGAAGTCTTTTCCCCATTCTCGATCCAGCTCGCGCTCGGCATGGCGCTTGCCGGCGCGCAGGGCGAAACACAAAAGCAGATGCGGACGGTGCTGCACGACAATCGTGAGTTCGCGGGCGGCGCCTTCGCAGCGCTGAATCAAAAGTCCCTCGATGCGATGACGAATCCCGCCGCATCCAGCGGGAAGTACGGCGGCGATCTGATTACTTTGACCGTGGCGAATCGGATTTACGGTCAGACCGGATTTCAATTCCGCCCGGAATATCTCCAGCTGCTGCGCGAAAAATACGGCGCGCCGCTCGAGGATCTGAACTTCGGCGCGAACCCGGCCGCCGCCGCGCACAAAATCAATGCGTGGGTCGAAAAACAAACGCGCAACCGCATTCGCAATCTTGTGGACCCCGGCCTCCTGTCCGACCTCACGCGGCTCGTGCTCGTCAACGCCATTTACCTCAAGGCCCCGTGGCAGGATCCGTTCGAAAAAAATTCCACGAAACCGGGGCCTTTTCGAATCGCAAGCGGCGAACTTGTCCGCGTTCCCATGATGTCGCGGGAAGCC
>JBOHXO010000458.1:0-2906 GCA_050737475.1 Chthoniobacterales bacterium | reverse complement strand
TCACCGGCCTGCTCGGGCGCGAGCCCCGCATCGTGCCGGGCATTCTCCCGGTCACCGACTGGCAGGCGCTGGTGCGCTTCTGCGGCATCTGCGGCGCCAATGTTCCGGATGTCCTCCTCGAGCGGATCGAACCCGTCGCGAGCGACCGCGTCGAGACGCGCAAGCGCGGCATCGCATTCACCATTGATTTCTGCCGCAAGCTCCTCGAGGCCGGCGCGCCGGGCATTCACCTCTACGCGTTGAATCGCAGCACGGCCGCGGCGGAAATCGTCACCGCGCTGCGCGAGAGCGGGCACCTCGACTGATTCCGCCATTGCCCGGCAGCCCGCGCAGCTGCTAGCTTGCGGCCGTGCCGTCACACGCGAAGCGACTCACCGTCAGCGCTGAGGATTACCTCGAGCGCATCCACGAACTCATCGAGGGCAAGGGCTACGCGCGCGTGTCGGACATCGCCGATCTCCTCGGCCTCACGCGGCCGACGGTCTCGATCATGGTGCAGCGGCTCAGCCGCGACGGCTATCTCGTCTACGAAAAATACCGCGGCCTCACGCTCACCTCGCGCGGCGCGGAAGTCGCCCGACGCATCCGCACCCGCCACGTGCTGCTCACCGAATTCCTCGGCATGCTCGGGCTGGACCGCGGGGTCGTCTCGCGCGACGTCGAGGGCATCGAGCACCACGTGAGCCAGGAAACCCTCGAGAAGCTCGAGCGGCTCGTCGAGCATTGGAAAAAGCACCCCGCCCGGCTGCGCGCCGCACTTGTCGCCGGAGCCGCAAAACGCTGACCCATCCCGCCTGCGACCACGAATCGGCCCCGAGTTATCGCTAACCCAAAAATATTTTCCCGGATTTTTTGCGATATGCTTGACAGAAACTCCTCGCGAATTCATTGCGGGAAGCGTGCTTGTTTCGGAAACGAATAGGCACGTCACAAAACCCAGCCCCAAAGGGACCCCAATCCCGAAATCTCCAACCAAAAATCCGTCGTTCGAGCCACGCCGCACAAGCGGAATGGCAAGGACGGCAATCCTCCGGCATGAAAACGCTCAATAAGTCACTCGCCGTTTGTTCTCTTCTCCTCGTCTCGGCCCTCGCCGCGACGGCCCAGATCAACATCACGACCTGGCAGGTCAACAACCAGCACACTGGCGCGAACCTCAACGAGACCATCCTGACGCCCGCCATCGTCAGTTCGCCCGGCAATTTCGGTCTGCTTTTCGAGCAGCCGTTCGAAGGCCAGTGCTATGGCCAGCCGCTCATCGTGAGCGGACTTGTGATTGGCAGCACCACGCACAATGTCGTCTATCTCGCGACGCAGCACGACATGGTCTACGCCTTCGATGCGGACAACAATGTCGGCCCGAACGTCAGCCCGATCTGGAGCAAATCCCTGCTGCTCGCGGGAGCCGTCGCCGTGCCGCAGTCCGAGGTTTTCTCCGGCGACATCAGCGACAAGCTGAGCATCACGGCCACACCGGTGATTGATCTCCCGTCGCAGACGCTCTACGTCCTCTCGAAATATAAAATCACCTCATCGGGCGCCTACCAGCAACGCCTCCACGCTCTCGACTTGAAGACCGGCGCGGAGAAATTCGGCGGCCCTGTCAATGTCAACCCGACCTTCGCCGGCAGCGCTTCCGACAATTCCGGCGGCGTCATCCCCTTCCACCAACTCGAGGCCCACGGCCGTCCCGCGCTCACGCTGAGCAATGGCGTCGTCTACCTCATGTATTCGTCCCACAGCGATCACACCCCGTATCACGGTGAGATCGTCGGCTACAACGCATCCACTCTCGCGTGGATACCGTCGAAGACCTTCATCGCCTCGCCGAACAGCCAGCAGAGCGGCATCTGGATGGGTGGCGCGAGCGCCGCGGTGGACTCCGCCGGCAACATGTATGTCTCCACGGGCAACGGCGCCTTCGATCAAAATTCCTCACCCTTCACCACCGGCACAAACTGGGGCGAAAGCATCCTCAAGCTCCCGGCCTCCGGCGCGTTCACAGTCGCGTTTTCCAACCCGTTGAATTGGTTCACGCCGAACAACTGGGCCACGCTGAACGGCGGCGACGTGGATCTCGGCTCCGGCGGCATCCTCCTGCTGCCCGACCAGGCCGGCCCGCACCCGCACCTGCTGGTCACCGGCGGAAAAGGCGGCACGCTCTACGTGATTGACCGCGACAACATGGGCGGCCTCCACACACCGAACAACTCCGTCCAGGAAACCACCGAGGGCAACAGCATTTTCGTCACGCCCGCCTACTTCAACGGCAACATCTACTACGCCGCCGGCGGCAACAAACTCACGCAGCGCCCCGTCAGCTATAACTCCACGAACGGCCAGTATCTCGGCACGGCAATCAAGTCCACGTTCACCTACAACGGCGGCCACGGCGCACATGCGTTCATCTCCGCGAACGGCACGTCGAACGGCATCGTCTGGGCGCTCGACCTCGGCACGCCCGCGAAACTGCACGCCTACAACGCCACGAACGTCTCCGGCAATCCGATCTTCACCGGCTCGGCCACGCTGCCCGGCGGCATCAATTGCACCGGCCCGAAGTTCTGCATTCCGACCGTCGTGAATGGCAAGGCCTACTTCACCGCCTACGACTCGACGAACACCAGCCACCTCTTCGTGTTCGCCCAGCCCGCACCGGCCGCCGGCACCCCCACCGCGCCGAGCAATGTGACCGCCGTCGCGAACTCCTCCGGAAAAATCACGGTCACATGGCAGGACAACTCGAACAACGAACTCGGCTTCACCGTGAAGCGCGCGCCCGCCGCCGCCGGACCGTTCGTCGCGCTCTCGCCGAACCCGAACGCCGACGAGACCTCGTTTATTGACTCCACCGGCCTCAGCCCCGGCACGACTTATTATTACCAGGTCCTCGCCTACAACAATAA
>JBOHXO010000457.1:0-2431 GCA_050737475.1 Chthoniobacterales bacterium | reverse complement strand
GATTTTGATCATTCCGAAGTAGTCATTGGTCACTGGTCATTGATGCATGCCTGCGACGCCGCATCCGAAAACCAATGACCAGTGTCCAAAAAACTTGCTTCGGCGGCGCGGGGCAATAATTTCGCCTCAATGAGCGTTACCAGTCCGGTTGCCTATGATTCCAAGGTCGAGGGGAATGTGATCTTCACAAAACTCGACGCCGCGATCAATTGGATGCGCGGAAATTCCCTGTGGCCGATGCCGATGGGACTCGCCTGCTGCGCGATCGAGTTGATGGCGGCCTCGTCGTCGCGTTTCGACATCTCGCGTTTCGGCGCGGAGGTCATGCGTTTTTCGCCACGCCAGTCCGACGTCATGATCGTCGCCGGCACCGTCACCTACAAAATGGCCTACGCCGTGAAGCGCATCTGGGACCAGATGCCCGAGCCGAAATGGTGCATCGCGATGGGCGCCTGCGCGTCGAGCGGCGGCATGTATCGCAGCTATGCGGTGCTCCAGGGCATTGACCATCTTCTGCCCGTGGACGTTTACATTTCCGGCTGCCCTCCGAGGCCCGAGGCGCTGCTCGACGGCTTGATGAAGCTGCAGAAAAAAATCATGGGCGAGCATGCGATCGCGGATCAGCGCAAGAAATACGTGGAGGCTGCCTGACATGGACGAAGCTGCGGCAAAGCTCGAGGAAAAATTTCCCGGCGCGGTCCTCGCGAAAAACGAATTTCGCGGCGAGACATCCGTGACCGTGAAGACGGAATCCGTGCGCGACATTTCGCGATATCTGCGCGATACGCTCGGGTTCGATTATTTCGTGGACCTCGCGACGATTGATCATTTCGAGACCGAGCCGCGCTGGGAGGTTGTTTATGAATTGTATTCCATGGCTGCGGGGCGGCACCTGCGCTTGAAATACACGCTGCTCGAAAACGAGCCCGAAGCGCCCACCGTTTCCGACCTCTGGCCGACCGCCGACTGGCACGAACGCGAGGCCTACGACATGATGGGTATCAAATTCAAAAACCATCCGGACCTGCGGCGCATCCTCATGTGGGACGGCTATCCCTACTACCCGCTGCGCAAGGACTTCCCGCTGGAAGGCCTGCCGAGCGACGTGCCGGATGTTGCGTTCACCGAGCCCGCGCCGCTGCAGGGCGGTCCCTTCGTCACCGCGCCCACCGATGGCACCACGCAGGTGCGTGAGCCGAGGGCGCGTTACACCCCTCCGCTGCCGCCGAAGGACAAGTTCATCGCCGAGCCTTGATTGCCGACGCCGCAGGGCTCGAGGAACTGCTCGACCGCATTGCAGACCTGCCGGTGATCGCTTTCGACACCGAGGCCGACAGCCTGCACTGCTACTTCGAAAAGCTTTGCCTCATCCAGATCAGCACGCCGTCGGAGAACGTCCTCGTGGACCCGCTCGCCGACGTGCCGCTGCAGCCGCTGCTCGACGCGGTGAGCGACAAGCGCGTCGTATTCCACGGCGCCGACTACGATCTGCGCATGCTCCGGCGCGTGGGCAGTTTCGAGCCGCGCGAAATTTTCGACACGATGATCGCGTCGCGCCTTTGCGGCGTGGACCAGCTCGGGCTCGGCGCGCTCGTGGAAAAACATTTCGGCGTGCAGCTTTCCAAATCCTCGCAAAAGGCGAACTGGGCGCGGCGTCCGCTGCCGCCGGAGATGATTGATTACGCGATCAACGACACGCGCTACCTGCTCGAGCTCGCGAGCCGCATCGAGGCCGATCTGCACAACCTCGGACGCTGGCAGTGGTTCGTCGAGTCGCGCGACCGCATGGTTGCCGCCTCACGCGAGGTGAAGGAGCGCGATGCGGAAACCATCTGGCGCATTTCCGGCTCGGCCCGGCTCGCCCCGCGTGCGCAGTCCGTGCTGCGCGTGCTGTGGTTCTGGCGCGATGCCGAGGCGCGCGCGTGGAATCGCCCGCCGTTTCACGTCGCGGGCAACGAGGACCTGCTGCGCATTTCCGAATGCGCCAGCGCGGGCAAGCCGTTTGCCACGCCGCGCATGACGAGCCGCCGCCGCCGCAGTTTTGAAGTCACGCTTGCGCTTGCGCTGCAGGTGCCGGAGAGCGAATGGCCGAGGGAGGAGCGCAAGCGCGGCAAGCGCCGCACGAACGAGCAGCTCAAGCGCTTCGACGAACTCAAGGCCGTGCGCGACACCGTCGCCGCGGGTCTGAACGTGGATCCGTCCATCATCGCCCCGCGCGGTGCGCTCGAGGCAATTTCGATTGATGTCAATTCACCCGCGCTCATGCAGTGGCAGCGCCAGTTGATCGGACTTCAGCCCTTGCAGCCGGCATGAGCGACATCATTGATCTGGCGCTGCGGGAGGACATTGGTTCCGGCGATGTCACCGTGCGTCATTTCACGGACCCGGCGGCTCGTCATGCGCGGCGTGGCAAACGGCTTGCCCGCGCTGG
>JBOHXO010000456.1:0-3116 GCA_050737475.1 Chthoniobacterales bacterium | reverse complement strand
GTTGGGGGTGGGGGAAAGCAGGATCGGGGCCTACTTCTTTGGCGGGGACACGATCACCTCGACGCTTCCGGGCACGCCGAAATATTTTTTCGCCACGCGCTTCGTGTCGTCCACGGTGACGGCATCGATCTCCGCCTTGCGGCGCGCGTTGCGGTCGGCGCCGAGCCCGAACAGCTCGTCGAGCGTGGTCGCAAGGGCCATCGCGGAATTGCTTTCGTTGCGAATCGCCTCGGCGCCGAGCAGGCGTTTCTTGGCGCGTGCGAGCTCGCCGGCCTCGAGTCCCTCGTTGGTGAGTTTTTGGATTTCGTCGCGGAATTCCGTGTCCACCTTGTCGAGTTTTTCGGGATCGGTGCCGACGTAGAAAAGGAACGCGCCGGGCGTGGGGCCCATGAGCTGCGTCGTGCCGGCGAAATACGCGAGGCCGAGTTTTTCGCGAATGCGATCCATGAACCGCGAGCCGAGGTCGCTGGACGCGGTGTCAATCAACTCGAGCACGGGGCGGTCCGGATTCAGCATGTCGGCGCTGGGATAGCCGACCACGACGATGGCCTGGTTCTTCGGGCTCGTGAGCTTGAATGTTTCGCCTTTCTCGAGCTTTGCGGCGGCGGGCGGATTCGGCAGCGACTCGCCGGCGGGAAGTTCGGCAAACGCCTTTTTGACGGCCTCGTAGACTTCCTGCGGATTGACGTCGCCGAAGACGGCGAGCACGCCATTTTTTCCGACGGTGAGTTTTTTGTGGAGATCGCGAAGCTGCTCGGCGGTGAGTTTTGTGACGCTTTCGGGCGAGCCTGTGGTGCGAAGCGCGTAGGGATGCGTGCCGAAGAGATTTTCGCGCAGCGTATTTTGCGCGACGTTCACCGGGTCGTCGCTCTCGGACTTGATTGCGGCGAGTTGCGATTCCTTTTCGGTCGCGATTTCGCCCGCGGGAAATGTCGGATGCGTGAGGACATCGGCGAGGATGTCGAGCCCGAGCTTCACGTCGGGCTGCATCACGGTGGCCGTGACGTAGAAGCTGTTGTTGCCGGAGACCGCGGAGATGCCGCCGCCCGCGGATTCGATTTGATCGGCGATCTGCTCCGCGGTGCGCGTAGTGGTGCCCTTGAGGAGCGAGCGGGCCATGATCGCGGTCGCGCCGTTCGTGGCCGGCGTCTCGGCGAGCAGCGCGCCCTTGAATGCGGCGACCATTGTGACGAGCGGAATTTTGTGGTTCTCGCGAACGAGCAGGCGCAGGCCGTTCGGCAGATCGAATTTTTTCACCCCGGCCTCGGCGCCGGCTTTTTTCGCGGCCGCGATTTTTGCGAGCGAGCCGACGGGATTGAGCGAGGTGGAATTCAGGTGATCGTCCACGAGATAAAGACTCGCGACGCGCTGCAGGTCGGCGGTAGTGACGCGATTGACGGCGGCGAGATAGTCGTGCGTGAAATTCAGGTTGCGCGTGTAGAGCCAGTTGAGGCCGATGTCCGTGGCGCGGCCCTTGGCGGTCGTGAGCGCACCGAGTTGCGAGGAGAGAAGCGAGCGGCGCGCCTTGTCGAGTTCCGCGGCAGTGACGCCGTCTTTTTGCACGCGCTTGATGATGGCGAGCGCCTCGCGCTCCACGGCCTCGCGCTGCTCGGGCGCGCAGACCGCCTGGACTGCGAAGATGCCGCCGTTCGTGAGCGAGTAGGAGCCTGCGTCCACGCTGTAGGCGAGTTTCTTCTTCTCGCGGATTTCCTGGTTGAGCGGGCTGCTGGCTCCGCCGCCGAGCACGGTGCCGAGCACGTCGAGTGCAGGCATGTCGGGATCGGTGACCGCCGGAATCGGCCATGCGAGGCTCATGCGCGTGATCTCGGTGGGGAATTCCTCGTGCGCGTCGCGGCGCCCGGCCTGCGGCGGCTCGGTGGCCACGTAAACGGGCTCGATGGCCACGCGCGGATATTTTTCGAACCACGTCTCCAACTGCTGTTTGACTTTGTCGGCATCCACGTCGCCGCTGATGACGAAGAACATGTTGTTCGGCACGTAGCGCTTTTTGTAATAGGCGAACACGTCCTCGCGCTTGAGTTTGTTGTAGATGTCGAGGTAGCCGATGACGGGGTGGCGGAACGGGCTTTGCGAAAAGACCGTGCGGAACATCAGGAGCGAGCTCTGGCGGTCGGGATCGTCGAAGCCCATCGCAAACTCGCGCCGGATGACATTTTGCTCCTTGTCATATTCCTCGACGGGGAGCGAGGCGTTCATCATCGCGTCGGCAAGGATGGCCACTGCGTCGCTCACGCCGTCGGCGGGCGTATCAATGTAAAAGACGGTGCGTTCGTAGCTCGTGTAGGCGTTGATGTAGCCGCCTGTTTCCTGAACCTGACGGGAGATGGAGCCGGGCGGGCGCGTGTCGGTGCCCTTGAAGAGCATGTGCTCGAGGATGTGCGAAAGGCCCGCGCCCATCCATTTATCCTCGTCAATGCTCCCGGTCTCGCACCACGCCTGCACGCTGGCCACGGGCGCCGAGTGGTCTTCGTCAATGATCACGGTCATGCCGTCAGGCAGCGTGAACGCCTGTGCGGTGGTGGCCGGCAGGGCTGGCAGTCCCTTTGCGGGCGTGTCCTTGGCCCTGGAAAGTCCCGGAGTGGCGAGTAATGACATGACGAGGGAAAACAGGAACAACGACCTCATGAGCCGCGTTCGACAACGCGACCCGGCTTTGCGCTCAATCTTTTCTGCTGGGGGCGGAAGGGCGCGAGGAACGCCTCGTCGAAATCGTAGCCGTTTCGGAACTCCTCGGGCGTGTCGCTGTCGGTTTTGCTGAACACGCCGGCCTCGACGAGGTTGAACACGAGATTGCCGACGTCCTCGCACGAACGCACACCCCACGAGTCGAGCACGAGGCTGGACATCGGGCCGTATTCCTTGAGTGCGAGCAGCCGGAAGCCGTCGAGCAGTTCGGCGGCGGGCGCATCGGGGGAGTCCTCCCTGCGGGCCTTGCGGCGTTTCTTGAGCGTGAAGTCCAGCGCGTCGCGCAGGAAGACATACGCATCGCGCCCGTAGCGCGGGTCGTGGGTGATCACGGCATCGAGTGCCTCGGTGAAACTAACGTTTTGCATCTTTGGGTCCTGCTTCCTGGGCGGCGCCGGTTCCTCCCAGCT
>JBOHXO010000455.1:0-2881 GCA_050737475.1 Chthoniobacterales bacterium | reverse complement strand
GACTTGGGCGGACTTTCGTAGCTTGTTCGCCGAGCTCGGCGTGCCGATCATCCAGTTTACCGCAACTCCCTTCCGTGAGGACGGACGTCGCGTCGACGGTGAGTTCATCTACACTTATCCTCTTAAGAAGGCTCAGCAGGAAGGCTACTTCAAACGCATTCGTTTCGAGGCGATTTTTGGTTTGGACCGCGACGAAGCCGACGCAGAAATCATCACAAAAGTTGGCGAAATCCTCGAGGCCGACCTCAATGCGGGCCTAAATCACCTGGCTATGGCGCGATGCCAAACCATCGCACGGGCAAAGTCACTGCACGACAAATACTTGGTTCGCTATCCGGAATACCGGCCGATCCTCGTCCACAGTGAGCAGCCCAACCAAGCGCGGCAGGCCAATCTCGTTGCCTTACGGCAGTTCGCCAGCCGGATCATTGTGTGCGTGGACATGCTCGGTGAGGGCTTCGACCTTCCTGAACTCAAGATCGCCGCGCTCCATGATCACCACAAGAGCATCGCGGTGACCATCCAGTTTGTGGGTCGTTTCACACGTCCGGATCTTCGGTTGGGCGACGCGACGGTTATTGCAAACACCGGAATGGACGATCTCGACCGTGCTCTAGCTAAGCTCTACGCCGAGGACGCCGATTGGAACGCGCTCGTGGAAGCGCTCAGTACGTCGAACGTTGATCGCCAAGTTCGCCGCGCCGAAATGTTCAAGGGCTTTGTTGGGACCCTTGAGGACATTCCGCTTCAGACCCTCGATCCAAAGATGAATGCCTTTGTCTACTTAACGCAATGCTCACAATGGGACCCCTTGCGCGCAGAGGATCTGTATGACGCTGGTGTGTTTCTCGGGATGAAAGTCAATCAGCAGAAACGGGTGGCGGTGTTCGTCACTCGAGAAGAGACCAACGCGCGGTGGACCAGCGCACATCACGCAGTGGACGTCACCTGGAATCTGCATCTACTCCATTGGGACGAAGCAAGGAACCTGTTCTTCATTAGCAGCTCGGCGAAGGGACCGTTCGATCATCTTGCCGCTCTGGTCTGCGGCGAAGACACACGACGTGTGCAAGGCGATGACGTCTTTCGTTCGCTGCATCGCTTTAAGAGGCTGATCTTAAGAAACCTTGGCCTGACCCACCACCAGGGGCGCGGGGTTCGATACTCGATGTATATGGGCGTTGATGTGGCCGAAGGATTGGACGCGGCAAAATCTCAGGCCCGCATCAAAAACAACGTATTCGGCGCTGGCTTCGTCGACGGCGCGCCGTGCACGCGGGGTTGTTCAGCAAAGGGAAAGTTCTGGTCCCTGGCTCCAGTCAGGGACCTCACCGATTGGGTAGATTGGTGTCGAGACATAGGCGCCTCTGTCACCGATCCAAGCATATCTGGTGACAACGTCTTTCGCGGCGCGATGCGTCCTCGGCTGATTAGTGAGCGTCCACCGGTCCCGCCGGTCGCTATTCACTGGCCTGAGTCATTGATTATGCAATTCGAGGAGCGCATGCAAATCGCGTTTGGCGGCGTCGCCACCAGCTTCACTGAATGCGACATCGAGTTAGTCGGTAACAAGGCGCTGGGCCCACTCATGTTCAGAGTTAAGGATGATAGGCATGCAGCTGTCTTCGAGGTGGTTTTTGCGGAAAATGGCGCACGGTATCCACAACGCGAAGGGCCGAAGGCCAGTTTGCAGATGGGTGGCAAGATTCAGCCACTCTCGGATTTCTTTGCCGATGACGCGCCGCAGATCGACTTCGGCGATGGTTCGCTCCTGATCTACAGCCATCTCTATGCTTTGCCAGACGGTGCCGTGATGCCGCCATATGATCCTGGGCGGATCGAAGCATGGGACTGGAGCAAAACAAATATCCGCAGGGAGTCGCAGGGCAGCGAGCGTCACGCAGATTCCATTCAACGGCTAGTAGTCGAGCGTCTATTTGAGGACGATGGCATTGATATTGTCTTCGATGATGATGGGTCCGGCGAGATTGCTGATGTTGTGGCAATAAAAGTTGGTGAGAGCGTTATTTCCGTGACGCTTTGGCATTGCAAGTATTCGAGCGGCGACGAACCCGGCGCTCGAGTGAAAGACCTTTATGAGGTCTGCGGACAGGCTCAGAAGTCCGCGCGCTGGCGAGATCGACCCAACCGGATGATCAGCCATATGCTCAAACGAGAGAAACTCCGCCTGGATCGGGGTCAGTCAACGCGCTTCGACAAGGGAACTGCAGCGTTTCTGCGGAAACTCAAGTCGATGTGGCAGGAGTATCGCTACGAGTTCGATGTCCGCATTGTGCAACCGGGCCTATCGCGCGCTGCCATTGGCGTGGAAGGGCTCCACCTTTTAGCTGGCGCTGAGACATACTTGCTTGAGACTCGCGCAATGCCGCTACGGATCATTGGCAGCACTTGAAAACTTGCCAGCGGGCGCGAAGGCTTTCCCGATTCGCATAACGTGATCGCGAGTTTCGTCTTATGACGGCGGGAAGTGCTTGCAGATATCGCGTCGGCGAGGAGTTCTCCCCCCGCGTCGTCAGGCTTAGAGGGCTTCTATCGTCGCTGAACGGACGGAGAAGTTACCGTACTGCCGAAAGTGCCCCACAGAGACTGCATCGCGTACATCGCTCGCTTGAGCACCGAAGAGCCAGTCTCTGGTCCCGCTGTGCTCATGGCGCTCGGAAGTAGACGCGAGTTTACCGGCGCTTGCGGCAACCGGTGTGTCCGTTTAATATATTGATATATAATTGAAAAACGTGTGGCGGACGGGGGGAGATTCGAACTCCCGATACCCTTGCGAGTATGCCGCATTTCGAGTGCGGTGCATTCAACCACTCTGCCACCCGTCCGTGGCGCCCGGTCGGGGCGGTTCCGCCGCGAGCCG
>JBOHXO010000454.1:0-13653 GCA_050737475.1 Chthoniobacterales bacterium | reverse complement strand
GGCTCAGGCTGCGCCGCCGAAGCTCACGAAGTCGTCGGCATCGAGGTAGTCGATGATGGTCTGGATGTCGGTGCGGGCCGGATTCAGGCGTTTGGACTGATCGGCGAACCACGCGAGATCGCCGGCGTCGCCGATGGGCATGGATTCGACGAACGCGGACCAGGCGCGGATTTCGTGCGGGGCGCGTTTCGCCCGGGCATTGACCCATTGAAGCACGTCCCAATCGCTCGCGCCGGCCTTCACCGGCTCGAGCAGGTCCTCCGGCGTGAGGCCGGTGAAGCCGAGGAAGAAATGGTCGAGCGGATTGCCGTAGATGTATTCCCCGGCGGTGCCGGCGAGGGTGGCGCGGGCTTTGTCGAGCACGCGAGGCAGGATGGCGTAGCCGCCGAGGCGGACGCGCGGGCTGCGCGGCGCGCGAAGGGTGAGGTCGGGTGATTTCATGAGGATGCGGTGTGGCTTTTGAGGTTCGGTGGTAGCGCTTGGGATCAGGCGGCGGCGAGGGCGGTGGGAATTTCGCCGGGCTTCACCTCGGGAAAATCGACGACGGTGCGGGCGACGTTGTTCGTGTAGTTCGTGAGGATGTTCAGCGCGACGTGCTGGACGACTTCGACGATCTCCGCGTCGCCGAGGCCGCCGCTGCGGGCGGCGTGCAAATCGCTGTCGGCGATGTGGCCGCGCTGGAGGGTAACGGCGCGGGCGAGCTTGAGCGCCGCGTCGGATTTGGCGTTCGCGGCCGAGGCGCTGCGGGCGGCGAGGATGTCGTCGGGTGTGAGGCCGGCAAGGCCGCCGAGCACCGTGTGGGCGCTCAGGCAATAGCCGCAGCCGTTGATCTCGGCGACCGCGAGAGCGATCTGCTCGCGCAGTTTGGCAGGGAGAACGCCGCCGGCGAGGGTGCTGTTGAGGCCGAGGTAACCCTCGAGCGCGGCGGGCGAATTGCCGAGGACGCGCATGAGGTTTGGCACGAAGCCGAGTTTGGATTCCACGGCGCCGAAGAGCTGCTTCGTTTTGCCGGTGGCTTGGGTGGGGTCGGGTTGATGGATGCGGTTCATGGAATGGTGTGGTTTTGATTTGTTGTCGAGGAATTCGACAGACCTCTCTATCTCATGCGCCGTGCCAACCCGAAAATTGGGGCGAAAAGGGACCTGATAACAGAGTAACTGCATCGTAGGCCGATCGGATCGGTCGTGTGACGATATTTCGTAAAAGACGAAAATTCGTTGCGCTGAATAACGAGAACTCATAAATGGCGGCGTGAACGTTGCCGAATTTCCGCAGGTGATGGTTTCCGTCGTGCAGCACCGCACGCTGCCGGAGGTGCTGCGCGCCATCGTGAGCGGAATCGCCCGCTGCGAGAACGTGGCGCTCGCGCGGATCTGGCTCTTGAACGCGGGCGACCTTTGCGCGACGTGCCGGTTTCGTGACGAGTGCCCGGATCAATCCCGCTGCCTGCATCTCGTCGCGAGTGCGGGAAACGGCGGCGAGGCGGATCTCACGCGCACCGACGGCTCGTTCCGGCGGTTTCCGCTCGGGCAGCGCAAGATCGGGCGCATCGCGACGAGCGGCGAGCCGTTGCTGCTGCCCGGCGTGCGCGGGGACGAGGACTGGATCGCCGACCCCGAGTGGTTTCGAAGCGCGAAGATTCGGACGTTTGCGGGACAGCCGCTCGTGTTTCACGGCGAAGTGCTCGGCGTGCTCGCGATTTTCGACCGCGCGGTGCTGGGCGGGGGGGATTTCGATTGGCTGCGGGTCTTCGCCGATCACGCGGCTGTGAGCATCGCCAACGCGAACGCCTTCGAGGAAATCGCCTACCTCAAGGAGCGGCTCGAGGAAGAGAACAGCTACCTTCGCGAGGAAGTGAGCGCCGTGCGCGGCGCGGGCGATCTCGTGGGCGAAAGCCCCGCCCTGCGCAAGGTGCTCCAGCAAATCGAACTCGTCGCGCCGACCGACGCGACCGTGCTCGTCACCGGCGAGAGCGGCACCGGCAAGGAACTCGTCGCCCGCGCTATCCACGAACGCAGCGCGCGTTCCGGCCGCCCGCTGATCACCGTGAACTGCGGCGCGGTGCCGGAGCCGCTCTTCGAGAGCGAATTTTTCGGCCACGTGAAGGGCGCATTCACCGGCGCGCTGCGCGACAAAGTCGGGCGCTTCGAGCTTGCCGACCGCGGCACGCTCTTCCTCGACGAAATCGGCGAAATTCCGCTGCCGATGCAGGCGAAGCTGCTGCGCGTGCTCCAGGAGCAGGAGGTCGAGCGCGTGGGCGATCCGCGGCCGCGCAAGGTGAACGTGCGCATCATCGCCGCCACCAATCGCGACCTGCGGGCCGAGGTCGCGGCCAGGCGTTTCCGGCAGGATTTGTTTTATCGGCTGAGTGTTTTTCCCATCGAGAATCCGCCGCTGCGCGAGCGTCGCGAGGATATTCCCGGCCTCGCCGAGCATTTCATCCGCGGCGCGGCCAAACGCTTGAACCGCCGCCCGCCGAAGTTCACGCAGGGCGCCGCGAGGCAGCTCGCCGCGCAGGATTGGCCCGGCAACGTCCGCGAGTTGCAAAACGCCGTCGAGCGCGCCGTCATACTTTCCCAAGGCGGCCCTTTGCAGTTCGACGTGCCGGCCTCGGCCACCCCGCTGGCGGTCTCCGCGCTGCCGGTCGCCGACGGTGCGCCCCTGCTCACCCGCGCCGAGTTGAAACAACACGAACGCGCAAGCATCGCGGCCGCGCTCGCGCAAACGGGCGGCCGCGTTTCCGGGCCGGAAGGCGCCGCCGCCCTCCTCGGCATGAAGCCGACCACGCTTGCGTCGCGCATCCGTGCGCTGGGGCTGGAGCGCCGCTCCTTCGGACGCGGGAGCGATCAAATGTAAGGAAATGCTTCATGCGCCGACGAAGGACGCATGGAGCACTACGACGTCATCATCATCGGCACGGGAGCGGGCGGCGGCACGCTCGCGTGGAAACTTGCGCCCTCGGGCAAGCGCATCCTGCTCATCGAGCGAGGACCTTATGTTCCCCGCGAAAAGGAGAATTGGAGCACGAAGGCGGTCAACCTCGAAGGCCGCTACAACACGAAGGAAAGCTGGCGCGGCGCCGACGGTAAGCCGCTCCACCCGCACACGAACTACTACGTCGGCGGCAACACGAAGTTCTACGGCGCTGCGCTCTTCCGTCTGCGCGAGCGTGATTTCGGCGAGCTGCAGCACCACGGCGGCATCTCGCCCGCGTGGCCGATTTCCTACGACGACCTCGAGTCCTACTACGGCCAGGCCGAGAAGCTCTATCACGTCCACGGCGTTGCCGGCGAAGACCCCACCGAACCGCGCCGCAGCGAGCCCTATCCGCATTCCGCGGTCAGCCACGAGCGGCGCATGCAATTCCTCAGCGAGGATTTCGCCGCGCAGGGATTGCGGCCGTTTCACACGCCGCTCGGCATCATGCTCGACGAGAAAAATCCACAGAAGAGCCCGTGTATCCGGTGCAGCACATGCGACGGGCATCCGTGCCTCGTCAACGCGAAGGCCGATTCCCATGTCTGCTGTGTGAACCCCGCGCTGGAGCACCCGAACGTGACACTGCTAACCGATACGAAGGTCACGCAGCTGGAAACAAGCGCCTCGGGCCGCGAGATCACTGCCGTGCATGTGGAGCGGGACGGGCAGAGCGATCGTTTTTCCGCCGATGTCGTCGTGCTCTCCGCCGGCGCGATTAGTTCCGCCGCATTGCTCCTGCGATCCGCGAATGACCGTCATCCGCTCGGTCTTGCGAACGGCTCCGGCGTCGTCGGCCGCCACTACATGGGTCACACGAATTCCGTGCTGGTCGCGCTCTCCAAATGCGAGAATCCAACCGTTTTCCAAAAGACGCTTTCGGTGAATGATTTCTATTTCGGCGAGAGCGAATTCGAGTTCCCAATGGGGCACCTTTCGTTCGTCGGAAAACTCGATGGTGACACGCTCAAGGCGGGTGCACCGCCGGTTGCGCCCGGCTGGACGCTCGACCTGATGGGCCGGCACTCGCTCGATTTCTGGCTCACCTCCGAGGACCTTCCCGATCCCTCCAATCGCGTCACCCTCGATCGCGACGGCAACATCGCGCTCGCCTACAAACCCAACAACGAGGCAGGCCACAAGCGTCTCATCAAGCGGCTCGAGCACCTCATGCAGTCTCAGACCACGTGCCCACACCACGGTCACGATTGCCATAAGGGACTCTTCGCTCGAAATCTCTTCATCGGCCAGCGCATCCCGCTCGCCGGCGTCGCGCACCAGAACGGAACGGTGCGGTTTGGCGCCGATCCCGCAACAAGCGCGCTCGATGTAAACTGCCGCACGCACGAGGTGGACAATCTCTACGTCGTGGACGGCAGCTTCTTCCCATCGAGCGGCGCGGTGAATCCCGCGCTTACGATCATCGCGAATGCGCTGCGCGTCGGGGATCATTTATTGGAGCGCCTGGGATGAAGCGGCTGCTTGCGTTGGTCTTTGTCGTCTGCGCGTCGGCGTTTGGCGTCGAGCCTCCGGTTTCGGTGGGACCAATCGCCGTAACGGTCTCCGACATGGATCGTTCAGTCGCCTTTTACACCAGGGTGCTGACCTTCCGGAAAATTGCCGATCGCGAGTTCCACGATCCCGCGGTGGATAAACTCTTCGGCTTGTTCGGTGCGCGCATTCGCGTGGTGGATCTGAAACTCGGCACTGAGATCCTCGAGTTGATGGAATTTAGAAACGTCGCGGGAAATCCGGTGCCGCTCGATTCGCAAAGCAACGATCAATGGTTTCAGCACATCGCCATCGTTGTGAGCGACATGGACGCTGCGGTAAAGCGATTGGAAAAGCATCGCGTCAAGCCCACGTCTGTTGCCCCGCAGCGCCTGCCCGACTGGAATCCGAACGCCGCCGGCATCCAGGCATTCTATTTTCGAGACCCCGACAACCATAACCTCGAAGTCATTTCCTTCCCGGCCGGGAAAGGTGATCCGCGCTGGCAGAAAGCCCGACGCGGCCTTTTCCTAGGCATCGATCACACGGCCATCGTCGTGGCGGACACGGAACGCAGTCTTCGGTTCTACCGGGACAAGCTTGGTTTTCGTGTGGCCGGAGAGAGTCGCAATTCCGGTATCGAGCAGGAGTATCTCAACCACGTCCGAGGCGCTCGACTTCGCATCACCGGGCTGCGAGCGGCATCCGGCCCGGGTATCGAATTTCTGGAATATGAAAAACCGTGAGTCGGGCGGATGTTTCCGATGACGGCGATGCCTGCCGATCTCACGCACTGGCAGACCGCGGTGCATTACTCCGACCTCGGTGACGTGGCCGCGATTTCCTTGGCGAAAAGCGTCACGCTTCCCGCGTCTTCACCCTGGCATGGTCAAGGACAGTTGGTGCGCGATCCTGACGGGCACACACTCTTTTTAAATCAGCCGTAAGGATTCGCGAAATTCTCCGACGAATGGGAAGCTATGAAACCCTTCCGATTCAATCGTCTTGTGGAGCGCCACTACGCGACGCTCTATTCCATCGCCGCCAGCCTGACCTCCGGCCCGGTCGCCGCACTATTGCTCACCCAACAGGCGTTGCGCCGCGCGCAGCAGCATTTGTCGGAAAACGAAGGCATCGCGTGTGATCGCGACGCGCTTGAAAAAGTTTTCCTCCTCGAAGTCGCCGGCCTGGCCCGGGGCTGACCCGTCTCGCACTAATTTTCTAACAGCAAGGAATAAAGCCGCCGCCTGACTCATCTCAAAACAGCAATACCATCATATGAAACAACTGCTCATCATCGCCCTCGTCGCGCTCGCGCTGCCATTTGCCGCATCCGCGAAGGACCTCGTCAACGTCAACTGGAGCGGCGTCGCCATCAAAGGCTACGACCCCGTCGCCTACTTCACCGACGGCAAGGCCGTGAAAGGCGACTCGAAGTTTCAAAGCACCGACAAAGGCGCGATCTATTACTTCGCGTCCGCGGCCCACAAAGCCGCTTTCGACAAGGAACCCGCGAAATACGAACCGCAGTTCGGCGGCTTCTGCGCCTTCGCGGTTTCGAAAAACAGCACCGCAGCGATCACGCCGGAAGCCTTCCAGATCGTTGACGGCCGGCTGTTGCTTCAATACGACCTGAGCATTCGCGAAAAGTTCAGCGCCGACACCGCGGGCAACCTCAAGAAGGCCGACGCGAACTGGCCCGGCATCGTCGAGAAGAAGGGCAAATAGTCTTCGCCATGCGTGCCATTGTCACCTGCGGGCCGGCCCTCGAACCGATCGATGACGTCCGCCGCATCACGAATTTCTCGACCGGCGAACTCGGCGTGTTGCTCGCGGAAGAACTGGCGCGCACCGGCTTCGAGGTGATTTGCCTGCGGGGAGTTGCGGCGACTCATTCGCAGCTTCCCCGAAATGCGACGGTGATCCCGTTCTCCACGAACGACCACCTCGCGGCGCATCTCCGTGAGCTTGCCGCGCAGGGCGAAATCGCCGGAGTTTTTCACACCGCTGCCTTGTGCGACTATCGCGTGCGCAGCGTTGAGGATTCGAATGGCCGACCTCTCGGCGGCCGAAAAATCCCAAGCCGGGATGGCACACTGACGCTCGTTCTCGAGCCCGCATTCAAGGTGATTTCGAGTTTGCGGGAGTGGTTCCCGGAAAGCCGTTTGGTCGGCTGGAAATACGAACTCGATGGCGTTAAAGCCGACGCTGTCGCGAAGGCCCGCATGCAGATTGAGGCGAACGATCTCGATGCGTGCGTCGCCAATGGCCGTGCGTTCGGGCCGGACTTTGGCTTTTGCCAGGCCAACCGTTCCATTCGTCACTTCGAAGACAAAAGCCGGCTCTGCCGCTTCCTCGCAGGGTGGCTGCAATCGTCCGGCCTTCATCACGCCGGGGAGGGGTGCCGTGTTGCTGCTTAGTCTCATGGCGGCGATGGCCGCATCTCCCGTCGTGTTCGAAAGCGGCGAGAACCAAGCCACGCTCGTCGAGCTTTACACCTCGGAAGGTTGCAGCAGCTGCCCGCCCGCGGAGGCGCAACTCGCGAAGCTTCGGGATGATCCGAAATTGTGGCAGGAAGTTGTCCCGGTCGCGTTTCATGTGAGCTATTGGGACAACCTCGGCTGGCCGGATCGCTTTGCTTCGTCCGCGTTCACTCAACGCCAGCGCGACTACGCGGCTCGATGGCAGGCAGGGACAATATACACGCCGGCCTTTGTGAGCAATGGACATGAAGGCACCGCCGCGGCGATCGGCTCCCCGGTAGGGAAGCTGCGTGCGGAAGTCGAGTCGCCCGGCGAGGTCGCGATTTCCTTTCGACCGGCGAAGGCAATTTCCGGTCCGCTCGTCGCCGAGGTGGCTCCACTTGCAAACGATGTCGTGAGCGACGTGCGCCGTGGGGAGAACGCCGGCCGCAAGCTCCCGCACGAGTTCGTAGCACTGGCGCTCATTAGCGCGCCCCTCGAATCGAGGAATGGCGAATGGGCGGCGAAGGTTTCCCTCCCGCGGAAGACGGAGGCTCCGATTTCGGCTCTCGCGGTCTGGGTTCATCCCGCAAACGACCCAACCCCGATTCAAGCGACCGGCGGGTGGCTCAAAAAATAATTGGACCGCGCGTGTAAGGAATCATCGCGGACGCCGACGAATCGGAAAGCTTATGAGCCAACTCACCAAACCCGAAGTGGCCGTCGCCTGGATTTGTCGCATCATCGCCGCGGTCATTCTGCTGCAGACGCTGTTCTTCAAATTCACCGCAGCGCCGGAATCCGTTTATATCTTCACCAAGGTCGGCCTTGAGCCGTGGGGCCGCATCGGCTCCGGCGTCTTTGAGTTGATCGCGGCGATCCTTCTCTTCGTGCCTGGCCTCACCTGGCTCGGCGCGGGTCTCGCGCTGGGCGTGATCGGCGGCGCGATCATGAGTCATCTCACGGTGCTCGGCATCGAAGTTCAGGGCGATCACGGGTTGCTCTTTGGTCTCGCGGTCATCGTGGCTATTTGCTCGGTGATTCTACTTCTCATCTACCGGCGGGCGATTCCCGGGGTTGGCAACCTTTTCGCCCGATGAACGCGCTTCTCGATTCCGCCCGCGAAGTGCTCGCGCAGGGTTCCGCACTTCTGCTCGCACTCGACGACATTGCCTACGCGACCAAGCTGCCGGCGGCTTTCAACGCCTCCGTCGGTGGGCATATTCGCCATTGCCTCGACCACTTCCGCAGCGTGCTCGACGGACTCGACGCGGACGAGATCAACTACGACGCCCGCACCCGCGATCCGCGTATCGAGAACGTGCGCGTCGTGGCGCTGGCCGCGGCACGGCAGCAATTGCGCGAGATCGAATCGCTCGACGCATCCGTGCTCGATCGCGCCATTCGTGTTCGAGCGAAAGTCTCCTATGCCGTCGAGGAATCTCCGACCGCGGAATCCACCGTCGGACGCGAGATCATGTTCTGCGTCGTGCACGCGATTCATCATTATGCGCTCGTCGGCGTGATGTGCGGGATGCTCGGCGTGCCGCTGCCCGAGGGCTTCGGAGTCGCTCCCTCCACCATCAAGCACGAGCGCGAACGGCTGGCCGCTTGATGCCATGAACCTCGAAACGACCAGCGCCGCCGGCCTGTTCCTGCTGACGTTCGTGTCCGAGGACGCCGCGACGCTCGGAGGCGCGGCGCTGGCTTCGCTCGGCAAGCTGGGATGGGGGACCGCCTTTCTCAGTTGCGCCCTGGGCATCTGGCTGGGCGATCTGGGGTTGTTCCTTCTCGCGCGCAATTTCGGCCGCCCGCTGCTCGATCGCCTGTGGCTTCGCAAAAGCGCGACCGCGCAGAAAGTCGAGCAGAGCGAGGCGTGGTTCGATCGGTTTGGCTGGTGGGCGCTGGTGCTTTGCCGGTTTGTGCCGGGTTCGCGGCTGCCCACGTTTGTCACGGCCGGATTGCTGCGCATGCCCGTCGCGAAGTTCGCCGCGGTCACCGGCTCGCTGGCGCTGCTTTGGGTGGGCATTGTCTTTTCCCTCGTGCGGCAATTCGGCACGGCGGCGGGGATGTTTGCAGGATCTCCGCAAGGCGCGCTTGCCGGCACCGCGGTGGCCATTGGACTCGCCGTCCTTTTTCTCTCCGCCGGCTATTGGTGGCCCGCGCTGCGTCGCCGACTGCACGCCCCCGCTTTTCAGCGCTGGGTGCAGTGGGAGTTCTGGCCATCGTGGCTCTTCTATCTGCCAATCGGTGCAAACTATCTTCGGCTCGCCATCAAGTATCGCGGCTTCAACGTGCCGACGTGCGCGAATCCCGGCATGTTCACGGGCGGACTCATCGGCGAATCCAAATTCGCGACGCTGCGCGATCTCGAACGCACGAGTCCCGATTGGACCGCCGCCAGCTTCCTCATTGGGGAAGGCGCGGATCGCCTGGCCGAATTGGAAAGGCTCGTGGCGGCAGGCGAGTTGTCTTTTCCATTCGTGCTCAAGCCCGATGTGGCGCAGCGCGGGAGCGGCTTCAAGATTGTGCGTTCGATGCACGACGCCGCGGCGTATCTTGCGGCGGTCGATGTGCCGGTCGTCGCGCAGGAATACATTCGCGGCCCGCATGAGCTTGGCATTTTCTATTACCGTTTTCCCAAAGAAAGAACGGGCCGCATTTTTGCCATCACGGAAAAGATTTTTCCCGTCGTCTTTGGAGATGGCCGGCGCACGGTCGAGGAGTTGATTCTCGCCGACGCACGCGCCGCGATCATGGCCGGCGTTTATCTGGGGCGATTTGCCCGCGAGCGTGGCCGCGTGCCGGTCTTTGGTGAGCCATTGCGTCTTGTGGAGGCGGGCAATCACGCGCAGGGCTGTATTTTTCAGGACGGAATGCACCTCTGGAGCGCGGACCTGGAGGCGCGGATCGACGAGATCTCCCAAGCGCTGCCGGACTTCTACGTTGGCCGTTACGATGTGCGCTTCGAGTCGCTCGAGGAACTGAAAAACGGTCGTGAATTTTCGATTCTCGAATTGAACGGCGCGGCCTCGGAGGCCACGAGCGCCTACGATGCGCGCAAGTCGCTCGGCGACGCTTACCGGATGTTGTTCCAGCAATGGGAAATCGTCTTTGCCATTGGCGCGGCCAATCGCCGGGCCGGCCATCGCGCCGATTCCCTAGAAACGCTCTGGACGGAGCTTCGTCGCTACAAACAACGCAGCGCGTGCCATCCCATCGCTGACTGACGGCCATGTGCACGGTTTCCTTTCTCCCCTCGGCGGACGGCTACCATCTCGCGATGAATCGCGACGAGCAGTTGTCGCGCATGGCCGCGCTTCCGCCCGAACAAATGCGCTGCGGGCCGCTCAAGGCCATCTATCCGCGCGAACTCGGTGGAGGAACCTGGGTCGGCGTGAACGAAACCGGTTTGGCCTTTGCGCTGATCAATTGGTATTCGCAGCCGCAGAGGCTGCGCGCCGGGACGATCACTCGCGGAGATGTGATTCCCGCTCTCCTCCGCGTCGTTACGATCGCGGACGCCAGCGCCTTGCTCGCCCAACTCCCTCTCGACCGGATGAATCCTTTCCGGGTGATCATGGTTTCGAACCGGAAGAACTCCGTCGTGGAATCCCGCTGGAGCGGGGAATCGTTGCAGGAAGTTGCGTTGCCTTGGAAGCGGCAGCATTGGTTCTCGTCGGGCTTCGACGAAGCCGAGGCGAATCGCCAGCGCCGCCTCACTTGTGCTCGCAAGGTGCGTTCGTCCTCGCCGGATTCCGCGAAGTGGCTGCGCAATCTTCACCGCTCGCATCATCCCTCCAAGGGGGCGTTCTCGATCTGCATGCATCGCGTGGATGCCTGCACGGTGAGTTACACGGAATTATCCGTGAACAAGCTTGCCGCCGTGATGGCTTATTCCGCTGGACCGGCCTGCGAGCGCGGCCCGCATTTTTCACGGACGCTTCGTCTCGCGACGCAGGAATTTTCCCGCGCGGCGTAAGGTTTCAAGCCGGTCCACGACTTATTGGTAAGCGCTTCAATGCGCGAAAAACCAATAAATCAAAACCAACACACACATCATGAAATCATTCAAAAATGCACTCGTCCTCGGCGCTCTGGCGCTGGCCAGCCTCGGAACCACGGCTTTTGCCAAGGATGCCGACACTTACGTGACGTTCCCGAACACCGTTCGCTGCCAGGCGTGTGGCGCGGAGTATCACATCCGGGCCGAAGTCATGAAGGACAACAGCATCCGGCTCAAAGCGGAACTGATCAACAAAACGGCCAACCCGAAGACCCGCTAGGCCGCATCGACCTCGAGTCAAAGCCGCCGCCCGTTCATTTGGGCGGCGGTTTTTTTATTTGCGGAGTTCCCAGGAATGGACTCGCAGCACGGGCGTGCCGCTGTGCAATTCCAGATCGCCATGCACCGCCATCACGCGGGCGGCTAGTTCGATGTCGAGTTTGAGCTTTTCGCCGGCCCGACCCACGAGAAGCAGCACGACTCCGTTGCCGGTCTCATCGCGCACGAGCAGGCCGGGAGGCACGCCGCCGCTCAGGCAGCGGATCGCGCAGCCGCGGTGGACCTTGCCGGTCGCCGGCCGCATCACGCCGAAGAAGCACTTGGTATCGACGAGCTCTCCGACGAAGGAGCCCTCACCAAGCGAAACGACCGGCGGCGCTTCCTTGTCTGCGGGACCGATAACTTCGAAGGAGTCGGGTCGGTTCATTTCGATCATTGCGACGCCATTTCGCTCGATGAGCGTGCCTTGGAACCGCACGCGCTGAGCGTTTTTGCCGTGGATAACATCAGGCGGACCGAATTTCCCGGCGCCGACGAGCAGGAAGTTCATGCCGGTGGTGGAACGTCCGGCGGCGACTTGAAGCAATGGCAGCGGACTTTCGGAGAGCGTGCCTTCGAAGGTGCGCTCGACTCCGAATTCAAAAACGCCGGCATCAACGGGAGCCTGGAACCAAGCGACTCCGCACCAGACGAGCGAGAGAAGCACAACCAGGCTCGCGAATGCAGCGCGAGTGTGCCGTCGCAGCGCGGCCGGGGCTTTGGATTGCCAGCCGATGTAAAACTCAGCGGGAGCCGGGGCTTTTTGATTTCCGTGGATGGAGACGCCTTCTGATTTCGTGCCGAGCGGCTGCGGTTGCGCTGAAACGTAAATGTCATCGCCGATCACGCGCACCGCATAGGTCGGCGCGACCTCCGTGAACGGCGGAGGGCTGCAACCATCCTCGACGCGGTATTGATAACCATGCCACGGGCAGGTGAGGCAGCCGCTCACGATTCGTCCCTCGCCGAGGGGACCGCCTTGGTGACGGCAAACATTCGAGATCGCGAAAACTTTTCCCTCGCGAAGAAACAGCGCGAGGCGTTCCTCGCCGGCCATTACGACCTTGCCGCAGTCTTCCTCGAGATCGCCGCACCGAGCCACCTGTAGGAATCCATCAGCCGTGGCCTCTGCGCGTTGACGGTCCAATTTTCGTTCCTTCGCGAAAGCGGCGAGGTGCAGCGTGACCAGCGCGACGAATCCCAAGCCGAGGAGAATGGGAAAAACGGGACTGCGTTCGGATTGCAGGGCGCCCAGGAAGACGTGGGCGAGAATAAGGGCATACGCCGCATAGACAAGCATGTGCAGCGACTTCCAGACCGACGGTCCGAGGTTCTTCAGCCAGAAGTCATGGCTCGTTGCGGCCATGAGAAACAGAATCGCCAGCGCCATTATGCCGAGCGCCTCGAAGGGAAATTGGGAAAGATTCCCCGACAGGTAGTCGTGACGATACGCGGTGAGCACGCTCACGAGAGCGTTCGCATTGCCGCCGGCGTGAAATTGAATGATCGCAAACACGCCGTGAATCGCAGCGAGGAGGAACATCGTCACGCCGAGATGGCGGCGGTTGTAGAGCAGTGGGAGAAAACGCCGATCCAGTCGCGCAAGCGGTCCGATCGCGAGGATGACGTGAAGCAGCAGGAGCGCCGTGATCGCGGTGAACCGGATCACGAATGTCTCCGCCGTCGTGGCCGGTCGCAGCAGAAACGTCGTCGCCGCGAAGATCGCGAGGCCGAGCAGCAGCGCTCCAGCGATTCCGAAATCGTAAAGGCGTTTTTGTCGATTCCAGCCGACGGCGCGATAAGCGAGGGACATGGATTATTTGAGGCTGAGCGTTTCGAGAACGTGTTGATCCCCGGCGAGCGCGATGAAGGTGAGAACGCCGGGAGCGTCCGAATTCGGCAGCGGGAAAGTGAGGCGCGCCGGCCCCCAGATCAAGCCGAGGAATACCGCATCCGGACCTACCCCATCAGGCGTGGCGACCGGGCTCCAGTAAACGGCGACGACAGGATCGTCGAGCGCCTTCGACACTTCCATTTTCAACTCACGGAGATCGGGCGCGGACGAGACTTCCGCATGGACCGGGAGCTTCTTGGCATCGACGCGCGCAAGGGATGCGGTTCCGGCGGCGAGTGAGGGGGAGAGATTTACGCGGGGCTGGGGATTGTCGTTTCGAGACAAAAGCGCGGCACCGCAGATCAGCGGCAGAACAATGGCAATGATGACAAAAGCGAAACCATGCAAACGGCGCTGGCTCGCGGGGCCGATCGGCCACTCGACGTCGATGGGTGGATCTGAGTGGCGGCGGACTTTGAGCAGAAGGAGCGGCCAGAGCGCGACAGTTGTGGGCAGCACGGCCAATCGGAATCCCCAAGACCCCGCTTTGGCGACAGGATCCATTC
>JBOHXO010000453.1:0-1794 GCA_050737475.1 Chthoniobacterales bacterium | reverse complement strand
CATAAACGCACCGTTTTGACCCGCCACGCTCAGCCCCAACGAATTTCCGGCGGTGTCCCATGCGAACGAAAATCCATCGGTCGCCGTTCCGAACACCACGCCCGCGGACGTCTGTTCGACGCCAAGGTTGTTGTAAATATGGATCTCGTCTCCGGTGGCCGAAAAGTTTTGAAAGATCGTGCTGCCGAGATTCACGACCGTCACACCCGTCAGCCCCCAGTCGGAAATCCACGCGGCCTCCGCGCCCACGGTTTCCTGCGTGAAAATAATGGACTGCCCGGCCGCAATCGAAGTGACGGAGCCGAATGTGGCCGATCCCGATAGATTGGAATTATCGTCCCATGACCACCCGTTGAGGTCGAAGGTGCCCACGCCGGAATAGGTCAGTTCGAACCAGTCTCCATTGTTGGTTCCGCCTCCGTGCGCGGACGACGACATCACCTCGGTGACATGCAACTGCGCGACCGACGAGCCGGCGAGAAAAAGAGCAAATCCAATTCCTGTGAGTAATTTCCTCATGTTTTGCGGCAATCGGGGTAGGGGACGCGGGAACATTACCCGCGCAAAGTGATCTGGCAAGTGATGATGCGTAAGTGGCGATCCCGTCCCGTTTGCAGCATGCCTACGCGTTCGGCTGGGAATTGAAGGGATGGGCAAGCACGCCGAGGCTCTCGAGAATCGGGCTGCGCTCCCCCCGCACGAATGCCAGCAGCTCGTTGCGAGCCGTGAGTGCGTCAATCCCCCGCGCTTGCAGATCGTGGAGCAGTTTTTCAAACATCGTCCGGCGCCGCAGTCCGGCTTCCGAGTAATCCCTGCGATCGCAGCAAAAGGTCGCCATCGTCGAGCCGCACGCGCAATTGCGCATCATCGCCACCTGCTGGGAGATGTCGCCCATGTCATAGCCCATCAACCCTGTGCCGTTGCTTACCGCCACCGTTCCATCCACAAACGACTCCAGCGTCGGATAAACCACACCGCACTTCGCGCACGTTTTTGGAAACTCATTCTGGAGCAACGCCAGCAATCCCTCGTAGATGGCTTGTTCGTCGGAGTGCGGCATGGTGGGAGAGGTGTCGCGCACCTCTTACGCTGCCGTGATTTGGCTGCCGCATCAAGGGGGAAGGCGCGTTCCCGGCGAAACAACAGGATGGCGAATCCGGCAAAAAAAGCGCAGACTCACGCCTTGTGGAGACAAACGAGCGCCATGAGATGCCCATTGAGGCACAACGCATGGAGGTGCTCGGGCGCCTTGCCGGCGCGGTGATTCACGATCTCAACAATCTCCTCACCGTCATTCAACTCAATGCCGGGCTCATCGAAACCTGCGCCGTGAGTCCCGAGGAAATCCTCGCCTCGGCAGGCAAGATCAATGAAGCGTCGAACCGCGCCGCCGAGCTTACGCGCAAGGTGCTGAATTTCACCCGCGGCAAGGCGGACGACTCCAGCGAGGTGGATCCGCACGAACTCGTTGTCTCGCTCACCCGGCTGCTCGAGCCGCTCATCGCAAAGCGCGTGACCATCGAGATCGCGCCGGCGGCACAGCGCCTGTGCGTGCGCGGAAATCGCAGCGCCATCGAGCAGGCGATCATGAACCTCGTGCTCAATGCCGTGGATGCCATGCCCTCCGGCGGGGGCGTGCGCATTTCCTTTCCCGTTCGTGAAGCGGTTTCCGGCGGGAAATACGCGGGTGTCGCCGTCGCGGATCGCGGTGCGGGCATCGCGATCGAGGACCGGCCGCATATTTTCGAGCCGTTTTTCACGACGAAGGCGATCGGCACGGGGATGGGCCTGGCG
>JBOHXO010000452.1:0-6214 GCA_050737475.1 Chthoniobacterales bacterium | reverse complement strand
ACGGGCTGCGGCCAGCGCGGTGGCGCCTTTGCGTCGGCTTTGCGATTCAGTCCGCGCAAGGCGATGACGAACTCGACGTATTTCGCGCGCTGCGGGTCCTTCGCGGCGAGTGCGGCGAATTTTTCCGGCGAATGCAGCGCGTCCGCAACCTGCGCGTTTAATCCGATTTCTTCGGGGCTGCGTGTCGCAATTGCCTTCGCCACGGCATCGAGCGGAACGGTCGCGCCTTCCGCATGCACCATTCCGTCGTCAATCGCCCACACCCGCGGCGGCGGCAGAAATGTGCGCGCCGTTTGAACCGCGGGCTCCGAATCCGCGGGCGGCTTGAACGGAAAAAGCACGAGCGCGGATTTTCCCGGCTTCACCGAGCCGGCCGCGAGGAGCAGCGTTTTCGCGGAATCAACGCCTTTCAAAAGCTCCGTCACCGCGACGCGTTGCCGGCCGTTTACGACGTCATCTTTCGCGGCTTCGACCCGCACGATCAGTTGTGCGTTCGCGACGTAGGCGTCCGTTGCGGGGCCCGTGGCCGCGGTGCACGCAGCGATACACGCCAGCCAGGCTGCGAAAAAAATCGGCGCGGAGAATTGGCGGGGAAAGTTCATGGGTGGGTTTCTTTTTCTCCGCCCGCCGCCAATGCCTCAAGACATTCCGGCTATTGCGTGATGCGCGACACCGAGCCGGCGCTGATCACCATCTGCTCGCCGTTGCTGAGCCGGACGAGCAGCGTGCCGCCGAATGCGCGGACCTGCTTCACCTCCTTGATGATGCTGGGCTTTCCGTCCTCGACGCAAACGAGGTTCACGGTGAGGCGATCCATCGCCGAGAAGGCGCTCGCGTAGCCGGAGGCGAGATCGGAGATGTCCGAGGCGTTGCAGGCGAGGGGAATGGCCAGTGCGGCCGCGATGCAGGCGAGAATTTTCATTAATGATGAAACGCGGCGGACGGCTGTTTATTCAACCGCGGTGTTTCCCTATCCGGGCTACTTCGCGTTCGGCGGATATTTTTCCGCGAGCACGTGCGGAATCATTCCGCGAATGCCGATCTGCGAAACTGGTTTTGTCGGGCTGAAGACGACGACCGTGAGGTGGGAATATTTCATTCTTGCAGGCGGGGCCACTAGCTTGAACATGAGGCCCGAGTCGGCGTAGTCCGCGAAAATTCCGTCCGCGGTTTCATTGTGGATCATTGCGGTCAAAGTCTCCGTGATGGTGTCGTTCAGGAACACGGCGAGGACTTCTCCTTTTTGGAGCGTGACGGCCTCCGCGGTCCTTACGCCCAGCGACCCGAGCAACGGCGTGGCGTCGGGGGATTTGTCGGTCCAGACGCAGCAGCGGATGTCGGACAACTGCCGAATGTATGTGCGCTGGTCGAGCAGCACGCGGTATTTCAGCGGCGTGAGCACGGGTGGCGGCTCCGCCGCCGCGAGGAACGGGAGCATCAGGAACGCGAGGAGGAATTTCATATCGCTGCCGGCTCATCGAAGAACGATCCGGCCCTGGATGCGATTTTATTCGTCCCCGCCTTCGCGCGAGAGTTGCTTCGCCTTTTGCACGAGCGTGAGGAATTCGGCGCGGTAGGCGTCGGGGTCCTCGCCGAGCGTGGAGCGGGCGATTGTCTGGATTTCGCTCCAGTCGAGCGTGGGATCGTCCACGTCGTCACGCAGTTTCATGCCGAACGCGGCCACTGCGCTCGCGAAACGGAAATCCTGCGACGCCTTGTCGAACGTGCTCGATTCCTGGCCGACGACCTTCTCGAGGAGCTTGCTCTTGTCGCCGTCGGGAGCCTTGTAGCGCAGCTTCACGGTGAAGAGATCGGAGGAGACCGGGTTGCGTGTCTTGATTTCATCAGCCTCGGCGGGCGTGGGCGACTGGTATTTGAGCGGGTCCACCTTGCTCGGGAACGACTGCCCGGCGGGCACGATTTCGTAGAGCGCGGTGACGGTGTGGCCGGCGCCGATCTCGCCCGCGTCCTTTTTGTCATTGTTGAAATCCTCCTTCGCGAGCAGGCGGTTCTCGTAGCCGATGAGGCGGTAGCCGGAGACGGTCGCGGGATTGAACTCGATCTGGATTTTCACGTCCTTCGCGATGGTGAAAAGATTCGCGCGCATCTGGTCCACGAGCACCTTGCGGCCCTCGGCGGGCGTATCAATGTAGGCGTAGTTGCCGTTGCCCTTGTCGGCGAGCATCTCCATCGTCGCGTCCTTCAAATTCCCGGTGCCGAAGCCGAGCACCGAGAGGAACACGCCGGATTTCCGCTCGCGCTCGATGAGCCGGGCGAGGTCCTCGATGCTTGTCGTGCCGACGTTGAAGTCGCCGTCCGTGCAAAGAATGATGCGGTTGTTGCCCTCCTTGATGAAATTTTTCTTCGCCATGTCGTAGGCGAGCTTGATGCCGGATGCGCCGTTGGTGGATCCACCCGCATCCAGGGCTTTGATGGCGCGCTGGATGCGGGTTTTATCCTCCCCCGAGGTCGAACGCAGTGCGACGCCCGAGTCGCCGGCGTAGGTGACAATGGCGACGCGGTCCTGCGGTGAAATTTTTTCCACGAGTTGCAAGAGCGAGCGCTTGAGCAGCGGCAGTTTGTCCTCGGAGCCCATGGAGCCGGAGACATCAATGAGGAACACGAGGTTGCTCGGCGGCAGATTGTCCTCGGGAATGTCGCGGCCCTTGAGCGCGACGCGGGCGAGCAGCACATCGGAATCCCACGGCGCGCGGCTCACCTCGGTGTTCACGGAAAATGGCGCGTCTCCGTCGGGCTGCGGGTAGTCGTAGGGGAAGTAGTTGATGAGCTCCTCGACGCGCACGGCATCGGGCGGCGGGAGGTGGCCGTCGTTGAGGAAGCGGCGGACGTTCGAGTAGCTCGCGGTGTCCACATCAATCGAGAACGTCGAGAGCGGATTCTCGCGCACATCGAGGAAGGGATTGCTCGGGACGGTCGCGTAGGATTCGGCGGCGGTGCTCGCAGTGCGGCTGCCGAAGGTTGTTTTGTCGCGTTCGAGAGTCTGGAGCTTTGCATCCAGATCCGATTCGTCCGTCCTCCAGTAATAATCACTGCCGTCTGATTTCAGATTTGCGCTCGCGCCATCGCTGAGGCCGCCGATGAAGCCGCGGCTGCCCGAGCGATTGCCGTTGGCGCCGCCTTTGCCGCCGATGCTGCCGTTGACAGCGAGGGCGCCGCTGCCAGCGATGGTAGTGCCGGAATACGTCGTCGTGCCTCCCGCGATTGTTGTGCCAGCGGCGAAGGTGGCGTTTGTGGATTTCATCTGCGTGTTCAGGAGCTCGTCCTTGTTGGCGGCTGAAGAATTCCAGAGAGTTGCTGTTTCGCCTTCTCCTCCCTGGAAGAGCATTCGCGGGCGGGTCGGATTTTTTGCAGCCCTCTTCGCTGCGTCGGCATACTCACGTTTCGACTCGGCGATTTTTTCCAGGCCGCGGCGGGCGGAAATATTTTTCGCGTCGGATTTGAGAACTTCGCTGTAACGCTTCCCAGCGAGGTCGTAGCGGCCGCTGTCGTAGAAGCTCTTGCCTTCCGCCAGCAATTGCGCGGGCGGCGGCCCGGCGGGCGCGGCCTGTGGAGTCGGCGTGGCTGCTGCGACGACGGCCGCCGTCGGTTTGGTAACAGGCACCGGGATGGCGGCGGGGATGACTGGAGCCGGAGTTTTCGCCGCCGCGACGGGCGCGGTGTGACGGGGCGCGGACGTCCGGGTTTGCGAAAGGATGATCGCCGTCGCAGCGACGCCTGCGGCCAGCGCGCCGATGCCGGCGATGAACATGCGGCGTTGCAGGACTTTGCCGCGGGCTGCGGCGAGATTTTCCGCGGCGCGCTTGCGGAGGTTTTCGCGTTCGGTGTCGGTGAGTGTTTCGTTCATGGCGATTGCGGATGGAAGGGCCTCGATCAAGGCGATGGTGGTCTGGAGTTCGCGCTGCAGGTCGCCGGATGCGGCAAGCTCGCGCTCGAAAGCCTCGCGCTCGGCCGGGGCGAGTTCGCCCAGTGCGTAGTCGGTGATGCGGGGATCGTTCATGGCAGGATGGGCGTGTTCGCGCGGTTCCACTGCTGGCGCAGGGTCAGGATGGCGTTGTGAAGCTGCACGCCGACGTTGTTGACGCTCATGCGCATCACTTCGCCGATTTCGCGGTAGCTCAGGCCGGCTTCAAATTTCAACCGCACCAATTCCTGCTGCTTTTCCGGCAGACGCCCGACCAGCGCACGAAGCTGTGTGGCATCCTCGGCGGAGGAAACTTCCTCGGCGGGCGAGGGGCCGGAGTCCGCGACATTGTTGTCCACCGCGTCCGTGACGGAAAAGCGGACGACCTTGCGCTTGTGGTCGAGCGCGCAGTTGCGGCACACGAAAAAAAGCCACGGTGCAAGACGTGGCTCGAGGGCGATTATGTTTTGTTTGCTGAGGCGCAGGAAGGTTTCCTGCACGGCATCGCGCGCCGATTCGAGGTCGCCGGTGATGCCCCGCGCATAGCCAATGAGCGGCCGTTCGTAGCGCTCCAGCGCGCGGTTGAAAAATTCCTCGGGGGACATGACGTGCTACATGGTCAACGCAGCACCCCGGAGTTTATTAACAACTTTTAGACAGAATTAACAAAATTTACGGAATTGGGATCTCAAAGCCCGCATCACAATCATGTTAATTCTGTAAATTCCGTCCAATCATCCGAGCAATGTTTCCAATTCCTCCACGCGCCGGGCGAAGAGCGCGAGTGCTGCATCCACGGGCGCCGGGCTGCTCATGTCCACCCCGGCTGAGGCGAGCGTCTCGATCGGGAATTTCGTGCCGCCCGATTTCAGGAAGCCGAGGTATTTCGCGGCGTCGCCGGTTTCCAGCACCTGCTGCGAGAGCGCGACGGCGGCGCTGAGGCCGGTCGCATATTTGTAAACGTAAAACGCATTGTAGAAATGCGGGATGCGCAGGCACTCGAGAGAGAGTTGTTCGTCAATTGCGAAGTCCGGGCCGAAGTAGGCGTCGAGCAGTCCGCGATAAAGCGTCTGCATCGAGTCGAGCGTGAGCGCGTCGCCGGCCTCCTCGGTCGCATGGATCAATTTCTCGAACTCGGCGAACATCGTCTGCCGGTAGAGCGTGCCGCGGAAGTCGTCAATCTGCCGGCTGATGAGGTAGGCGCGCATTTTCGGGTCGTCCGTCGAGTCGAGCAAATGGTGCGTGAGCAGCATTTCGTTGAACGTCGAGGCGACCTCCGCGAGGAAAATGGGATAGTGGTAATTCTGGTAGCTCTGCGCGTTTTTCGAGAACCACGTGTGCATCGAATGGCCGGCCTCGTGCGCGAGCGTGAACACGTCGGAAAACACGTCCGCCTTGTAGTTCATCATGATGTAGGGCGGCGACGTGAACGTGCCGTAGCTGAACGCGCCGCTGCGCTTGCCCTTGTTTTCGTAGCGGTCGCACCAGCGGCCGTCGCGCAGTCCGTGGCCGAGCGTCGCGATGTAATCGTCGCCGAGCGGGGCGACCGCGGCGAGCACGCGATCCACTGCGCCGTCCCAGTCAATGTGCGTCTCCACGCCCTCCACGAGTGGCACGTAGGTGTCGTAGTGGTGGATTTCGTCGAGGCCGAGTACGCGCTTGCGCAGCGCGTAGTAGCGATGCAGGGCGGGAAGGTTTTTGCGGACCGACGTGATGAGGCTGTCGTAAACGGCCGGCGGCACGTCGTCGCGGAACAGCGCGGCCTCGAGCGCGGAGGGATAATTGCGCGCGCGTCCCGAGAAGACATCCGCGCGCACGGAACTGGCCAGCGACGAGGCGAGCGTGAACTTGTGGTCGGAGAATTCGACGTAGAATTTCGTGAACGCGTCGCGGCGCACCGCGGCATCGCGCTGCACGAGCAGCGAGGAGAACGAGCTTTGCGTGAGCTCCACGTTGCGGCCCTTTGAGTCGCGCACCTCGCCGAACTTCATGTCCACGTTCGTGAGCTGTGAAAATGTTTCCTGGTGCCCGGCGAGCGCCGCGGAGCCAAGCGCCATCAGGCGCTCCTCGCCGGCGGTGAGCGTGTGCGGCTTGAGCCGGCGCAACTTGCGGAGCGGGATTGCCCATTCGGCGAGCGCGGAATCGGTTAGATATTCATCGAACTTCGTGTCATCGAGCGCCTGGATTTCCGGGCTCAGGAACGAGAATGCCTCGCCGATCTGCACGAGCAGGGCCTGGAAGCGCGCCTCGCGGGCAAGAGCCGCGGAGTCCGCGCTGTCCTCGGTGGTGCGA
>JBOHXO010000451.1:0-12834 GCA_050737475.1 Chthoniobacterales bacterium | reverse complement strand
ATCTCATCCTGCTCGACATCATGATGCCCGACATGGACGGCCTCGAGGTCTGCCACGTGCTCAAGAACGATCCCGATTCCGCCGACATCCCGGTCATTTTCATCACCGCCCGCACGGAAACCGACGACATCCTCCGCGGCTTCGACATGGGGGCGGTGGATTACATCACCAAGCCTTTCAAGCCCGCGGAACTCATCGCGCGCGTGCGCACGCACCTCGAACTCAAAAGCGCCCGTGACCTGCTCTACACCTACAACAAACAGCTCGAGCGCATCAGCAAGCACCTGCGCCGCCTGAACGAGGACAAGAACCGCTTCCTCGGCATCGTCTCGCACGACATCCGTGGCGCGTTCGGCAATGTCGTCTCCGTCTCGCGATTGCTCTCGGACGAAGCTGGCGACCCTGAGGATGAAGCCGGGCGGCTGTTGCGCGACATCGGCGTCGAGGCCGAGCATATGATCTCGCTCGCGCAGAACCTGCTCAATATTGACGCCATCGAGCAGGGCACGGTGCGCCTGCAAAAGGAGCGCGTCGTGAGCAGCGATCTTCTCGACTTCGCGCTCCACGCCCACCAGATGGCCGCGCGCGCCAAAAATCTGACCTGCCGCACTTCCTGCGACGATTCCATCGTGCAAGGCGACCTCACCGCCTGCCGGCAAATCCTCACCAACCTCGTTTCGAACGCCATCAAATACTCGCCGTGGAACTCGGAAGTTGTCCTCGAGGCGAAGCACGAAGGTGGCCGTGTTCGAATTTCCGTTCGCGACGAAGGCCCGGGCATTTCGGAGGATGATCAAAAATTGCTTTTCCGCCCCTTCACCCGCCTCAGCAACAGGGCGATGGGCAACGACCACTCCGTCGGCCTCGGCCTGTGCATCGTCAAAATGATGGGAGATGCCATGGGCGGCGAAGTCGTCTGCGAAAGCCGCCTCGGCGAAGGCACGACATTCAGCGTCCTGCTTCCCGCCTGGGAGTGAGCCGCTAGGACCCGGCCTGTCCCCCCCGGCATTGACGTTTTCCAGTTGGGACGGATGTCTTAAAGTCGTCACACTTCTTCCCGCATGAAATCCTTCGACGTCGCCGTCCTCGGCGCGGGCGGCATGGGCAGCGCCGCCTGTCTGCACCTTGCGGAAGCCGGCCTGCGCGTGCTGGGCGTCGAGCAATTTTCGATTCCAAACACGCGTGGCAGTTCGCATGGTTCCACACGCATCCTGCGTCTCGGTCTGCACGAGAGCGCAAAATACGTGCCGCTCGTCATGCGCGCCATGGAGCTTACTTCGCACTTCGACCTCGAGCCCTTTCGTCTCGGCCGCTTCGCCGAGGGACCTTCAAAAAAGTAGTCCTCCGCGCGAAAAATCCGCACACTGCCGGTCATGAGCGCAGTAGGGTTGTTTCGCCAGAAAATGGAAATCGCCGGAGTCAGCGAGCCGGCAATCAAGGCTTTCGAAAGGGCCTACGCACAACTCATGGCGAAGGAAACCGCGATGCTGCCCGAATCCGGAATCGCGCCGGTGGAATCGCTGCCCGGTGCGAGCGATCTCCCCGAGCCGTCCGTCGCCGAAACCGCTTCATTGCTCGCGCAGTGCGCCATTCTCAAACTCAACGGGGGCCTCGGCACGAGCATGGGCCTGGAAAAAGCGAAGTCGCTCCTCGAAGTCCGCACCGGCGTTACCTTTCTCGATCTCATCGCGCGTCAGATCTGCCATTTCCGCAAGACCAGCGGCGCCGACGTCCACTTCCTGCTGATGAACAGCTTCAGCACGAGCGACGACACGCGCGCGTTTCTCGCGCAGCATCCCGAGCTCGGCAACGCGGACTCCATCGAATTGCTGCAAAATAAAACGCCCAAGATTGATGCCGCGACATTCGAGCCCGTCGAATGGCCCGCAAACCCCGAGCATGAATGGTGCCCGCCCGGGCATGGCGACCTCTACCCCGTGCTGGCCGGCTCCGGCGCACTGGATCGGTTGCTCGCCGCAGGCGTGAAATTTTTATTCGTGTCGAACTCCGACAATCTCGGCGCGACGCTCGATCCGAAGTTGCTCAAATGGTTCGCGGATTCCGGCGCGCCGTTCGCGATGGAAGTCACCGCGCGCACGTCGTCCGACCGCAAGGGCGGGCATCTGGCACGGAGCATTGGCTCCACCAACTCTGGCGAAGGGAAATTCCTGCTGCGCGAATCCGCCCAGTGCCCCGACGCGGACACCGATGCATTCCAGGACATCACGCGCCACCGCTATTTCAACACGAACAACCTCTGGCTCCGGCTCGACCGGCTCAAGGAAGTGCTCGATCAATCCGGCGGATTCCTGCCCCTGCCCGTCATCCAGAACAAAAAAACCGTGGACCCGCGCGACAAGAAATCCACGCCAGTCCTCCAGCTCGAATCCGCAATGGGCGCCGCGATCGAATGCTTCGACGATGCCGCGGCCATTGACGTGCCGCGCACGCGATTCGCGCCGGTCAAGACAACCGCCGATCTACTCACACTCCGCTCCGACGCCTATGAAATCCGCGAGGACGGCACCGTCTGCCTCGTCTCAGGCTGCGGCGGCGTGCCGCCAAAAGTCGAACTCGACGACCACTACAAACTCGTGGACCAACTCGACGCCGCACTCGTGAATGGCGCGCCGTCGCTGAAAAACTGCCGCAGCCTCAAGGTCTCCGGCCTGGTCGCTTTCAACTCCGGCGCCGTCTTCGAGAACGACGTCATCGTGGAAAACGACGCTCCGGAGCGTAAATCAATCGAGCCCGGCGTCTATGGCGGCGAGATCCGCCTGTAGCCGCTACAGCGCCGTGCGCGGATAGCTGCCGAGCACCTTCACCGCGCGGCAGCGGCGCGACAACTCGCGCAGCACTTCGCCAAAGGACTCGTCGCGCGAGTGCCCGTCCACCTCGACAAAAAAGAAAACATCCTCGCTTCCTTTCGACGCCGGCCGGCTCGCGAGATGGTTCAAATTGAGTTCCGCATCACGGAATGGCTCGAGCGCATCCACGAGCGAACCCGGCTTGTCCTCCACGCGCAGCAGCAACGTGGTGCGATCCGCACCGGTGACCGCCGCAGCCGTGCGCGCCAGCACGAAATAGCGCGAGCTATGCTCGTTCTCACGCGGCGAACCGTCGGGCGCAGAGACGATTTCCGCGCAGATCGTGAGATCGGTTCCCGTGAGCGCATCGAGAGTTTGGTTGGCGGTGCCATGCCCGGCATCCTCGATCGGCACCACGCCGCAATCGCCTTCGCCTTTGCCCACCGCCGTGAACAATTCGCTCACCTCCGCGAAAAACGCGTAGCTCACGCTGGATCCAAAACGCGCGCGCGCCGCCTGGTGGCATGCGCCACCCTCGGAGCCGAAGCATGCGATCACGACGTCTTTCTCGAGCGCAAGCGCCGCAGACATGATCTCGCGATAAATGGCGCGGATCGCCTGCTCGGAAAGCGGCCCCTGATTTTTTTCGATCAACGAGCGCAGCAGCGATTGTTCGCGGTCCGGCGCGTAGATCGGCAGTCCGTCGCGGCTTTTGATTTTGCCGACCTCGAGCGCAAGCTTGGCGCGGTCGTTCAGCAGCGCGAGGAGCTGCGTATCAATCGCGTCTATCTTCTCCCGAATGACGGAAAGTTCGCTCATGTTTGTGGCGCGGTCTCGGCGTCTGGCGGAACTTCGGAAGTCTCCGGTGGCTGTTCTTCGGGCGCTGTTTCGTCCACGGCCGGCTCCTCCGGCGGCGTCGCTTCCTGTGTTGGCGGCTCCTCGGGCGGATCAGCCTGCTGCGCTTCCGTGCTTGCGGCGGCGAGGGCTTCCGCAGCGCGGCGCAGCTCGAAAGCGTTTGGCAATTCGTCGAGATTGCGCAGCCCGAAATGCTCCATGAAATAGCTGGTCGTCTCGTAAAGCAACGGCCGTCCGGGAATGTCCGCGCGGCCCGCGATGCGAATGAGCTGGCGGTCGAGCAAGGTCTGCATCACGCCATCCACCGCAACGCCACGCACGGCCTCCAGGTCGGCGCGGGTGGCCGGCTGGCGGTAGGCAATGATCGCAAGTGTCTCGAGCGCGGGAGCGCTGAGGCGGGCGGGTTTGTTCTCGGGAAAAAGCTGGCGCAGCCATGGCGCAAATGCCGGCGCGGTCACGAGCTGCCAGCCGGCGACGGTCTCGCGAATTTCAAAGGCATGACCCGCAGCAGCGTAGTCCGCGGAGAGCGCATCAATCGCCTCGATGATTTCGTTCTCCTTCGCCTTCGCAAACGCGCCGATGGCGGGATTGTCCTTCGCGACATCGGCGGCTCCGCGCAATGCGGCGGAGATTTCCTTCGCGGAGATCGGTTTTTGTGACGCGAAAACGAGCGCCTCGACGATGTGCTTGAGCGCGGGCCCTGCGTCGGGTGCGCTGTTCTCGGAATTAATGATTTGGTCTTCGCTCACGATTCGGTGGTAACGGCTACAGGCTCGGCAATCGGGGCGGTGCCTCCGGAGGATTCGATCCAGATTTCGCCGAAGTCCAGGTCCTGCCGCACGCGGAGTTGCTTCATCCGAATCAACTCCAGCATGGCCAGAAATGTCACGACAATCTCGGTACGCGTCGCGCGTTCGGGAAACATCTCCTCGAACCTGAGCGGGACGCCGGCGCCCGTGAGCCGCAGCAGGTGCTCGATCTTGTCGCCGACGGTGAAGTTTTCCTCGAAGATTTCGCGCAGGTCCTCCTGCTTGCCGGCGCGGCGGTTGAGAATGTTCTGGAACGCGCGGATGAGGTCGAAAATTCCAATCTCGCCGACGAGCAGATTCGCCGCATCCGGCGCAAGCTCCGGCGACGCGGGCACGCGTGCGAAAAGATTTTCCTGCATCGCCTCGCGCTCGCGCAGGTGCCCCGCGGCCTCCTTGAATTTCTTGTATTCGATGAGCTGCCGGATGAGCTCCCAGCGCGGATCGTCCTCGTCCGCGTCCTCCTCGGCCATCTGCTGGTCCACGGGCAGCAGCATGCGGCTCTTGATGTAGAGCAGGTTCGCCGCCATCACGATGAACTCGCCCGCGAGCTCGATGTTGAGCAGTTGAAACGCCTCTATGTATTCGAGGTATTGCTTCGTGATCCGCTCGATCGAGATGTCGTAAATGTCCACCTCATCGCGCTTGATAAGATAAAGCAGCAGATCCAGCGGTCCCTCGAAAATGTCGAGTTTGACTTTGTATTCGCCCTCCATGCGCGGCTATTCGCGAAGGCCCTGATGTTGCACAACCACGATCGCTAAAATCAGCGGCGCGCGTAACCGCGCTTGCGGCTCTCGCTGGCGAGGCGCGTCTTGTGCTTCTGTGTCGAGATCAGCTTCGTCTTCCGCTTGCGCAGTTGCTGGGCGAGCTTGGAGACGACCTTGTCAATCGCAGCGTAGAGATCCTTCTCGGCATCCTCGGCATGAATGTCGGGACCGGGAACCGCGAGGTGCACCTTGACGACGTATTGCTTCGTTCTCGTCTCATCGTGAAGCAGCACGACATGCGCCGCGATGATGCGCTCCGTGATCGCTTCGAGATGCGCCACCTTCTCCGCCACATAGGAATGAATGGCGGCGGTCAGAACCAAATGCCGGGGGCTTAGATGGATTTGCATATATCAATACTTTGGACCGCCCATCGTCCGCGCGCTAGGAAAATGACGGCCATGCTAATGAGGCATGATCGTGAGGAAATTTCGCACCCGCCCGAATTCCGAATAATAAAATGGCCGCGGCTCCGTGGCCACCCAGAGCGCCGTGGACGAACCTCCGTCCATGTTCAATGCGTGGACGACCGGGAAGTCCGGAAAAACCGCGCGCGAGGCAAGCAGATCAGCCGTTTCCGCAAGGGTGACGGGAGAAAAAATCAGAATCGCCCAGCGTCCCTTTCCATCCGTGGCCACGACTGTCCGGCGCGCGGCACGCGTGGCATTCAGCCCGGGAATCGCCGCGCCTTTCTCGACCAGAAACGGTCCTGCCTGCAATGCGTCCGTGTCGTTTTTGGACGACGTATAAATCCCGGAGCGGACAATTCTCGGCACGCCCTTCGTCACCACGAACACGCCGCTCAGCAACTTCGCGCGCTCGAATCCATGCACGGGGTTCCCCGCCGCAAGCTCGAGCCCGACAGGCGTCCAGTCGGCCTTGAAATAATTGCCGTTCACACCCGCGAGAGCGCCGGTCGACTTCATCGCCTCGCCGAGCGAAATTTTTTCGGCGTTGTCGCTCACCGCGAAGCGCGCCTGCTTCATCGTGAAAAAAACGCCCTTCACACGCACCACGCCGTCACCTTGTTTCGCCTCCCGCTCGATGAATTCCGCGCCGCCCGGCAGTGTCGCAGTGACATTGCGCGACGACAACGTCCACTCCGCATGCGCCGCCGCCGCGAATCCAAAAACCAGCATCGTCAATATCCACCTCATGGCCGCGAAAGAATGATCCGCCCCTCCGCCACCGTGTCCGCACCAACCTCCGCGCGCACATCAAAACTCAGCAGTCCGCCCATTCCACCGGCCTTCACAGCCGACAATTCGATCCGTTCGCCCGGCTGCACCGCGCGGTGAAATTTCATCACTCGCACCGCCGAGAGCAAAAATCGCACGCCTTTTTCCGCCGCCGCGATTCCCGAAATCTGCGCGAGCGCCTCGGTGAGAATCACTCCCGGCACGATCGGCTCGCCCGGAAAATGCCCCGCAAAAAACGCCTCGTCGCCGCGAAATGTTTTCACGCCGCGCGCCGACGCGCCATTTTCCAGCGCCAGCACTTCACCCACGAAAACACACGGCTCGCGATGCGGCAGTCCGAGCGAGAGCGGGTCCATGGTTACGATTGAAATCCAATGCGGCGCTTCGGAGCCGGCGGCGGTTGCGGCAGCGCGGGCGGACGACGCATCAATTCCTTGATCTGACTCCACACGATCAGCAGCGACTCGTCGTGTTCGAGCAATTTCTCGTCAATCTTTTCGAGCCTGCGCAAAACATCCGCCTTCTCCGCAAGCTGCGCCCGCTGCCCGATGAACGCCCGCACGACATACACGCTCATCTGCACCGCGCGCTCGCTGCGCAAAACATTGGCCGCCATTAAAGCGCCATGTTCCGTGAAAACCCACGGACGGTAGCGCAGCCCGCCATGCCTTGAGGTCACAATTTGTGACCGGTTAATACCCTTTCCATCAACATCTTCCAAACTTGATGTCACAATCTGTGACCTCAAGTTTTCAAATTCTTCGGCCTTCAATTGGAAGGCAAAATCAGATGGGAAACGATCCGGACTCCTCTTCACAGCCTGATTCAAAACCTTCGTCGCCACCCCATACACCCGCGCCAGATCCGAATCCAGAATCACCCGCTCGCCGCGGATATTTCGAATCAGCGGCTCGAGCGGTTCCGGACGGACTGCGGCTTTGCGCGGCATGAAACTCTGCTAGCCCGCCCGCGGCCATAAACCAATCGCCTTTTGCCCCGCCGCCGGAATATCCTGTCACTCCCATGGATGCCGAACGAGCCCGCATGCAGGAGCGCGATTCCGGAAAGGCGGCCTGGGCAAAATGGGGCCCTTACCTCAGCGAGCGCCAGTGGGGCACCGTGCGCGAGGACTACTCCGCCGACGGCGACGCGTGGACATATTTTCCGCACGACCACGCCCGCTCCCGCGCCTACCGATGGGGCGAGGACGGCATCCTCGGCCTGTGCGACAACGAATGCCGCATCTGCTTCGCGCCCGTGTTTTGGAATGGAAGGGACGCGATCCTGAAGGAGCGCCTCTTCGGCCTCGGCAATCCGCAGGGCAACCACGGCGAGGACGTGAAGGAAGCCTACTTCTACCTCGACAACACGCCGTCGCACGCGTGGATGCAGGCGCTCTACAAATATCCGCACGCCGCTTTTCCCTACGACCAGCTCATCGCGGAAAACGCACGCCGCGGACGCGACGAACCCGAGTTCGAGATCGGCGACACCGGCATCTTCGACGACTCGCGCTACTTCGACATTTTCATCGAATATGCGAAGGCCGCGCCCGAGGACATTTGCATCCGCATCCGCGCCATCAATCGCGGTCCCGAGCCCGCCGGCCTCACCGTCCTGCCCACGCTCTGGTTCCGCAACACGTGGTCGTGGGACACCGACGCTCCCGCCCCGCCCGAGCTGCGCGCCGCTCCCGCAAGCGCGGGACACGCCATCCACGCAAAAATCCCAGGCGATCTGCGCGCCGATGGCGGCGCCGAATACACGCTCGCCTGCGACGCCGCTCACGAGTGGCTTTTCACCGGCAACGACACCAACTCCGCAAAACTTTTCAACGGCCGCAACGTCTCGCACTACGTCAAGGACGCCTTCCACCACTGCATCATCGAGGGCGACCGCGAGGCCGTGAATCCCTCGCACCGCGGCACGAAAGCAGCCGCCGTCCTTCATCGCATGATTGCGCCCGGCGAGGAATGGACGATCAATCTCCGCCTCACCGCCGGCGCCGAGGTGAAGCCCGCATCCGGCGAGGACTTCGATCGCATCTTCGCCGAACGCAAGGTCGAGGCCGACGCGTTCTACGCCGCCTTCGCACCGAACGCTCCCGCGGAATGGCTCGCCGTCAAACGCCAGGCGCTCGCCGGCCTGCTCTGGACCAAGCAATTCTATTTCTACAACGTCCTCCGCTGGCTCAAGGGTGATCCCACGCAGCCGGCGCCGCCTCCACATCGCGCGAACGACCGCAACGCATTCTGGCTCACGACCTACGCGTTCGACATCATCTCGATGCCCGATAAATGGGAATATCCCTACTTCTGCGCGTGGGATCTCGACTTCCAGAGCGTCGCGTTCGCTCCGTTCGATCCCGCGTTCGCGAAGGAGCAATTCCACGTCCTGCGCCGCGAGAACTACGTCTCCGCCAGCGCGCAAACCCCCGCCTACGAATGGAATTTTTCCGACGCGAATCCGCCCATCGGCGCGTGGGCCGCGTGGCGCATCTATTCGATTGATCGCGCGCGCACTGGCACCGGCGACATTCCATTTTTGAAGGAAGCCTTCTACCGCCTGCTCCTCGCCTACGGCTGGTGGGCGAATCGCGTGGACGCGTCCGGCGACAACATCTTCGCCGGCGGATTTCTCGGCCTCGACAACATCGGCGTCTTCGACCGCCGCTACCCGCTCCCCGACGGCAGCGTGATCGAGCAAAGCGACGGCACGAGCTGGATGGCAGCCTACACGTTGAACATGCTGCGCATCGCTCTGGAGCTCGCTCAGACCGATAAATCCTACGTGCCCGCGTGCGACAAATTCCTCGTGGACTTCATCCACCTCGCGTGGGTCGCGAATACCGTCGGCCCGAACGGCATCTCGCTCTGGGACCACGCCGACGGCTTTTACTACGACGTCCTGCGCCGCCCCGACGGCACGAGCGAATTTTTAAAACTCCGCTCGCTCACCGGCATCACGCCGCTCCTCGCCGTCGAAGCCCTGGATGAGGACCTGCTCGAAAACTGCGACTTCCTCCAGCGCCGCCTCGAATGGCTGCGAATTCACCGCCCGCAATTTTCCGCCGCGCTCGACCATCTCGACTTCACATTCGCCCGCGGCAAAAAACTTCTCTCGCTCGTTCCCGAGGACCGCGTCCGCCGCATCCTCAAGCGCCTGTTCGACGAAAACGAGTTCCTCTCGCCACACGGCATCCGCTCGCTCTCGCGTGTCTACGCCGACAATCCCTACAACTTCGTCGAGGGAAGCGAGCACGCCGAGGTGCGCTACAGTCCCGGCGATTCGCCAGTCGCGATGTTCGGTGGCAACTCGAACTGGCGCGGCCCCGTCTGGATGCCGATGAATTTCCTGCTCATCGAGGCGCTGCAAAAATACCACTTCTATTTCGGCGACGATTTCACCGTCGAATTTCCCACCGGCTCCGGCAATCACCTGAACCTCTGGCAGGTCAGCCTCGAACTGGAAAAGCGTCTCATCGGCCTGTTCACGCGTGGAGAAAATGGACGGCGTCCCTGCTTCGGCGACGATGCACGCTACGCCTCGGACCCGCACTGGCAGGGCCTCGCGCAGTTTTTCGAATATTACCACGGCGACAACGGCCGCGGCCTCGGCGCCAGCCACCAGACCGGCTGGACCGCACTCGTCGCGAAGATGGTGCAGCAGGTTTCCTCCGCCGAAAAACCCTCAGCCGCCATTTGACCCGCACACGCGACGCAGGAATGCGTCGAGGCACGACGCGGTGATCTGGCCACCCGGCCCGCTCATGTTGAAATCGAACGCGTGCGTCGCCCACGGCAGTTCGATCAATGCATTTGGCACGCCGAGTTCCGACAGCCGTTGCGCAAACCGCCGGCTCTGCAACACCCACACGAGTTCGTCCCGCGTTCCGTGCATCAGCAAAAATGGCGGCGCAGTTTTGTTTGCCGTCAAATACGCCGAAGCATCACGAAACGTTTCCATCCTCTCCTCCGGCCGTCCGCCGAGATGGCAGCGCAACAACCAGCGCGAGCGCAGCATGTCGTCGTCGCTTCCGTGTTCGTAGGCGAACACCATGTCGAACGGCGAATAAAGGCATACGCAACCGCGCAGCCACGGATGTTCGCCGGCCGCCGCAATCGCGCTCGCGATTTGCCCGCCCGCCGAACGTCCGAAAAAAACCACGCGCTCGCGATCAACTCCAAATCCCGCGGCATTCCCGCGCAAATATTCCACCGCCGCCAGCACGTCCTCCCGCTGCGACGGCCATGCACCGGTGGGCATGAGTCGGTATTCCACGACCGCAACCGCATAGCCCCGACGCGCAAGCCAGCGGTTCCATCCGGCAAGCTCCCGCGAATCCCCGGCCATCCAGCCGCCGCCATGAACAAGAACAACCAGTGGCGCGGGCGCGCTGCCTGTCGCACGATAAAAATCAACGCCGAGCTCGCCGCCCGGCCCTTCGATCATGTGTTTTTCGCATGGAGGATTGTGGAAAATCCCTGGCCGCCACAGCGCGCCAAAACGAATCAATGGCTGCGACGGAAATGCGCCCAGGCACTGCTTGAACGCTGTGCGAATTTTTCCGACAGCCCGCAACGCGCGCGCAGTCGGCGAGGCGAACATCACCGCGGAAATTGCAAGAACCACCGCCGCAGCAATGCAGTGTCCCGCCGATGCCACCGCGAATACCACCGCGAGCAGCGCAAAGAAATGACCAAACTCCGTGGCTCCAACCGCGAGAAAAAACTGTGGCAATGTGCGCGCGCGGAAAACCGCAAGCAGGCTGATGCCCGCAAATACCACCGCCACCGCGAGCCAAAGCCACGCTGTCATCCAGTCGGTGCGATTACGTCGCGTATTACCATTCTTTTACAAAGCATTTACGCTCCGCTGACAATTCCGGTGCGGCGAAATGTCACTCTCGCCGCATGAAAACCGCATTTTACCTTTGCGTCCTGTCCGCGGCACTCGCCGCTCCGTGCCTCTCCGCCGATCCCATCGTGGACCTCACGGTCACACCCGATCGCGAAGCCGTCCACCCGAAGTCCGGCCGCGACACCATCCTGCAGGTCGAGATCACCGCGAGACCCTCCACGAAAAAGCGAACCACGCCGCTCAACCTCACACTCGTGCTCGATCGCTCGGGCTCGATGCGCGGCGCCAAGCTCGAAAAGGCCCGCCAGGCCGCATGCGCCGCGCTGCGCCAGCTCGGCAAGGACGACATCTTCTCGCTCGTGACCTACGACGACAACGTCGAGGTGTTGATTCCGCCGCAAAAAAATCGCGACCGCGACGAGCTGGAGGCGAAAATCAATTCGATCGAGCCGGGAGGAAGCACCGCGCTCTACGCCGGCGTGAAGACAGGCGCCGCCGAGCTGCGCAAGTTCATTGATGACGAGCACGTGAACCGCATTGTCCTCCTCTCCGACGGCCTCGCAAACTCCGGTCCGAGCTCCCCGCGCGAACTGGCCAGGCTCGGCGTGTCGCTGCGCGAGGAAGGCATCTCGGTCTCCACAGTGGGTCTCGGGGACGACTACAACGAGGACTTGATGACCGCCCTCGCCGAGGCGAGCCGCGCGAATTACTACTACGTCCGCGACGTCGAAAAACTGCCGGGAATTTTCAAGGAGGAGCTCGGCGTGTCGCAATCCATCGTCGCGCGCAAGATGGACGTGGTGCTCAAGCTCGCGGAAGGCGTGGAACCGCGCGGCGTGCTCGGCGAGAGCGGGATGAAGTTCGAGGGAAACACGCTGCGCATCCCGATCGAGGATCTGGCAGCCGGGCAGAAGCGGCGGTTTCTGGTCGCCTGCCGCGTGCCCGCCGGTGCAAAGGATTCAATCAAACTCGCGGAGGCAAAACTCGAATACAGCGACGCGGAATCCGGCACCCGGCTCGCCGCGAATGCCACGGCAAAAGTGCGCATCGCCGCCACGGACGAGGAATCGGATCGCACCGTCGTGCGGGACGTCGCAGTGAATGCCGCGATCACCGGAAACCGCCTCGCGAAGGAGCAAGCCGTGCGGCTCGTTGATGAAGGCCGCCCTCTCGAAGCCGCATCGCTGCTGCTCAAGCAGGCCGCGGCAAATTGCTCGTTGCCCGCGGTCGCCCACAGCTCGCTCCTCGACTCGGAGACGGAGAACATCACGCTCAACGCGAATTACCTGAACGAAAACGGCAATTTCACCAATGTGCAGCGCAAGGAGTTCCAGCTGCAGAATTACCAGGACCGCAATCAGAAGCGCTGACCGTCCGCGCGTTTCACAAATTTTTTACAAATCATTCACGTGCGGCTGACAACCGCAACGCCACGACATGTGAAACTCGCAACATGGATTTTCCCCTGCACACGCGCCGTCCAAACGCGACGCCGGGGGCGCCATGATCAATTTCTCCGGGGGGCCGGGGTTACATC
>JBOHXO010000450.1:0-2664 GCA_050737475.1 Chthoniobacterales bacterium | reverse complement strand
GTAGGCGTTTCCGGTTTCGTCCACGCCGATTTCGTGGACGGGAACAATGTTCGGATGCTCGAGCGCGGCCGTGATTCTCGCCTCGCGGAGAAATCTTCGCTCGGACACCACGCAGACGGCTGCCTGCTTCGGCTGTGCCATGGCGACGTTTCGGCCGGCATTCCGATCGAACGCGCGCTGCACGGTTTTCATGCCGCCGGCGCCAATGCCATCCTGGAGCTCGTATTTTTCCGAGGGCTTGACGAGTGCGGAGGCCGCCGAATCGGAGGCGGCGTCCGCGTCCGGTTTTTGCGTGGTGTAATACTGGGCCAGCCAGGAAGTGTCCGCGCCAGGCTGGCGCTCGTCATCGGCGTTGGGGGACGTCATGCGAAACATGAGGAGCCATTGCTCCCATCGGCCCCACCATGCGATGGGGCCGGGTTGGAAACAAGCTCAACTCCCCGCCCGGGGCGCCGGCCCCGGGCTGCCGCTCGAGCGGTGCGATTACAACGACTCGAGGAACTTGACGAGGTCTGCGCGATCAGCGGCGGACATGGTGCGGAACGCTTCCTTCGACGCCTGGCTCTCGCCGCCGTGCCAGAGGATGGCTTCCTCGATCGTGCGTGCGCGACCGTCGTGCAGATAGGCTTCGCCGCTGCTCACGCCATCGGAGAGGCCGATTGACCACAGCGGTGTCGTGCGCCATTCCGCGCCGGTGGCCACAGCTTCGCCCATGTTGTCGGCGAGTTCAGTGCCCATGTCGTGGAGCAGCATATCCGAGTAGGGATGGATCGTCTGGCTGCGCAGTTCGGTGAGCGGATGATAGGCACTCGTGGTGAGCGTCGCGGTGTGGCACTTGATGCAGCTTGCGCTGGCGAACAAGGTCTCGCCGTGCAATGCCTGCGCGTCGGTGAGACTGCGGCGCGCGGAGACACCGAGCAGGGCGTTGTAGCGGTAGAGATTATCCAGGTCCGTGTCGTTCAATTCCGTGCTCGGGCCGGGATCGCTCTGGGACGAGCCGCGATCGAGGTTCTGGAAGATCGAGGTGGTGACGCCGACATCGTTGTTGAGCGCGCTGGCGAGCTGCTGTTTCAACGTGGCCTGGCCGCCCTTCCAGCCGAAACGGCCCATGCGGAGTTCGCCGGTTTGCGGATCGGTGACCGTTTGCATGCGACCGGAGATGCCGTCGGCATTCGTGTCGTTGGGATCGGCGATTGCGGCAATTTCGCCCTCGGGGATCGCTTCCAGGAGGCCCTCGCCGACGATTTGCGGCGCGAGACGGACGGAATAAAACGGTGGTGTGACGCCGGTGAAGGCATAAACGGGCTTGCGCAGGCTATAGGCCGTGCCGTCGCCATAGGTGCCGTTGACCGTGGTCCAGCTTGCGATGCTGACGCCGGCTTCCGGTGCGCCGGAGGTGTTCAATTGCTGGAGCGTTTTACCGATGCTTGCAAGCGAGGTGCCGGTGGCGTCGCTGCCGACCCTCACGACGGATTTCAGCATCGCGGCGCCGGTGAGCGGAGGCAGGGCGCGACCGTTCTCGGTATGGCACGCGAAGCAACTGCGGCCGGTGAAGCGGGGGCCGAGTTTTCCGACCTGCTCGGGGAAGATCGGATTGCCGGCCTCGGCATGCGAACCGTCGCCGAAGTCGGTGTGGTGCACGCGTCGGCCGAGCATGAACGGCTGGATGTCCCACGGCGAAATGTTGTTCGCGGTTTGCTTGAAGTGGTCGCGCGGTTCGTCGGACTGCTGGTAGGGCAGCGTGGTGCGACCGCCGAGCCATCCTTTCTCCGACATGGGGAAGGAATCGCGGTATTGACCGACACCTTCCCAAGGCACAAAGCCTCCTTCGCCGACGACGTAGAGAATCGCCGTGCCGTAGTAATTCGGCCGGCCGTGGATGGGCGACGCGAGGAACTGGCTGACCTCGATTTCGATGCGGTCGCCGGCCTGGATCGCGCGGCTCTCCTTGTTGTTGGTCGTGACCTTGGCGGTGTAATGGCAGTGATCGGGATTCGGGAGGCGTGTCGCGCTGATGTTCGCGTAATATTGAGCGACGGTGCCCACACCGAGGAAGTAGGCGCGGAACTCCGGCGCGCTGAGCGGCCATTGCGTGGTGTAATTAAATACGACATCGCTGCCGCCCTTCGCGACATGGTCAACGACTTCGATGTCGGCCGTGCGCGCCTCCCAATACCACGTGAGGTAATGATCGTAGGCATTGAACATGTTTTCGCGGGCGTGGCGGTCGCGGGCGCGGTCGCCGACGCGGGTGACGATTGCGGTGGGCGTGTCGGTCACGCTTTCCACTTCGAGCGTCGTGCCGGTGCCGTAAAGCGGAATCACGGAGCCGACCGCAGACTGCGTGGGCGCCGAGATGGTCGTCGTGTAGGCGCTGGTGCCGGCGCTATTTTTTGCGCGCACGGCGTAGGTGTGCACGCTATTCGCGGTGAGGCTGGAATGCGTGTAGGGCGGTGTCACCGAAGCGACGACCGCGCCGTCTTGCAGCACGTCGTAGCTCGTGGCGCCGAGCACGTAGTTCCATGTCAGGCGAATCTGGCTGGTGCTGAGCGGGATGACGCTCAGGCGCGTCGGTGTCGCCGGAATGACGGGCGCGGCGATGGTGAAGACGAGGTTCTTCGCGGTGCTTTGGCCGACCGAATTGATTGCCTTGATGCTCACGGT
>JBOHXO010000449.1:0-7966 GCA_050737475.1 Chthoniobacterales bacterium | reverse complement strand
AGATGCAGGAAGCAAAAGTGCTCGAGGAAAGCTTCAAGGCGCAGCAGCTCGCGCAGGCCGCCCGCGCCGCGCTTGAGCGTTCGACTCTCGAAGCCACGCGCATCGTGCCGGCGAAAATCGCGAAGGAGGAGGCGGATATCAACGCCGAGGCCGAGGCGGAAAAAACGCGCCGCATTTTCAAGGGCCAGGCCGACGCGTTGAGAATTCAAAAAGAGGCCGAGGGCGCGGGCGCGAAATCCGTGCTCGAAGGCGAGGCGGAAGGCATTCGCGCGAAATTGCTGGCCGAGGCCGCGGGCGCGAAAGCCGCGCTGGAAGGCCGCGCCGCAGGCTTCGAAAAACTCGTGAGCGTCGCCGGCAGCAGCGCCGCCGCCGCCGTGCAACTCCTGCTGGCCGAGCGCATCGTCGAACTCGCGAAAGTGCAGAGCGAAGCGATTCGCGGGCTGACGTTCGAGAAGGTGATCGCGATGGGCGACGGCAGCGCCGGGAATTTTGTGAACAGCCTGCTCAGCAATGTGCTTTCGCTGCACGAGATCGCGCGCAGCGCCGGCATCGAATTGCCCGACTATCTCGGCAAATCAAAGCCCGGGGCGTCGATGCCCAAGCCGCCCACCGATTGGTCTTCGCCGTCCGCGCCGCCCTCGAAGGAAAGCTAAGACGGCTGGCCACGGCCGCCGAAAGAGCGTAGTTTGGAAGCATGGAAACGCTTCTCAACTACATCGACGGGAAGTTTGTCCCGGCGCGTGGCGGTGGCACGCGTGAATTCATCAATCCGGCGGACAATTCCACGCTCGGAGCCGTTGCCGAATCCGACGTTGCGGATGCCGAGTCCGCCATCGCCGCAGCCCGCACGGCCTTCGACGACGGCCCGTGGCCATGGACGCCTGCCGCGGAGCGCGCGGCGAAATTGTTCAAGCTCGCCGACCTCATTGACGCGAACGCCGCTGAGCTTGCCCGGCGCGATTCGTTGAACAACGGCAAGCCGCTCCGTGAGGCGCAATTCGACGCCGCCGATGCCGCGGCCTGCTTCCGCTACTACGCGGGCTTTGCGACCAAGCCGCATGGCGAGACCTACGAAGTCGGCGATCCGAACATGCTCTCCCAATCCGTGCGCGAGCCCATCGGAGTCTGCGGCCAGATCATCCCGTGGAATTATCCGCTGCTCATGGCGGCCTGGAAACTCGCGCCCGCGCTCGCCGCGGGAAATTGCTGCATTCTCAAGCCCTCCGAGCTCACGCCGTGGAGCGTGCAATTGCTTTTCCAGTTGATCGACGAAGCCGGCTTTCCGCCCGGCGTGGTGCAGTTGATCTACGGCGCGGGCGATCCCGCCGGCTCGGTGCTCGCCGCGAGTCACGACGTGGACAAAATCGCCTTCACCGGCGGCACGGCGACGGGCCGAAAAATCATGCAGGCCGCGACGGGAAATTTGAAACGCGTCACGCTCGAGCTCGGCGGCAAATCGCCGATCGTGATGTTTGCGGACACCGATCCCGCCGTGGCGCTGGAATACGCGATGTTTGGAATTTTCGCGGGCCAGGGCGAAGTCTGCAACGCGGGCTCGCGGCTGTTTCTCGAGAGCAGCATGGTCGGGGAATTTCTCCCGCGCTTGAAGGTCGCGTGCGAAAAAATTGTCGTTGGCCGCGGGCTCGACGAAAGCACCGAAATGGGCCCGCTCATCACGAAAGCGCACCAGCAAAAAGTCCTCGGCTGCATCGCGGATGGTCGCGAATCCGGCGCGGAATTGCTGACGGGCGGCGCTGCCTACGATGACTGGCGCGCGGCGGGAAATTTCGTGCAGCCGACGATCTTCGTGAAAGCTCCTGCGGGCGCAAAAATCATGCGCGAGGAGATCTTCGGTCCCGTGCTCGTGATTGATACTTTCGAAACCGAGGAGGAGGCGATTCGCAAGGCGAACGATACCGTCTACGGCCTCGCGGGAGCGGTGTTCACGAAGGACGGCGCCCGCGCCCAGCGCGTGATTCGCAAGCTCCGCGCCGGCGTCACGTGGATCAACACGTTCCACTTCACGTTCAACGAAGCCCCGTGGGGCGGGGTCAAGCAGAGCGGCTTCGGCCGCGAACTCGGCACGCACGGCTACGACGCCTACACCGAGGTCAAGCAGATCACGACGAACATTGCGCCGGGTCCGCTCGGTTGGTTCAAGGGGTAGGGGAATCCGCGTCGCGGGTTCCCGGGGCATCGCGGAAGCTCATTTCCCGCTAATTCACGCTGGCCTGGCGCTGAGGGTGCGGTCCCGGCTGCCACACCCAGTCGTCCGCGCTCGACGGACCGATGAGCACGTTTGCATTTGCACTGCTGCCGCCGTCGTCACGTGCATTCCAGCCGCGGCCGTAGAGCATGAAAGAGCCGCCATTCGTGGCGCGGTAGAAATACGGACTGCCGCCCACGGCATCCCGGGGGACGGTCGCGATTTGCTGCGGCGCGAGCCCCGCGAGGTTCTTTGGCACGCTGCCCGTGGCGCGCCGGTGCAGCTCGATCGCGCAGGCAAGGCGCGTGAGGTCCACGCTCGTTTGCATGTAGGCCGCCCTTCGCGCCACCGGCGTGAATGTCGCGAGCGCGAATGCGGTGACCGGCGTGCGGAAAAGCTCGACGGGATCGTGCCGCAGCGTGCGCAGTTTTGCGTTCCAATCCTTCAGCGCCCACGGCCGCACGAAGCCCTTGCGCAGCACGATGCTGAGCCAGTCCTGCGTGAAGGTGGAATAGCTCGCGCGGTCGAGCGCCATCCATCCCGAGGGCCGCAGATCCCACGCCACGCGGCACATCACGGTGCTGATCCACTCGGAAGTCGGCGTCCGGAAATCAATGAGCGTGAACTGCGGCTCCGTCTTCGCAGTGGCCATCTCGGGCGAGGCGAGGAAAAGCGCGCGCTCGCCACGCACGCTGCCGGCGAAGGAATCGAGCGGACGAAACCGCGAGAGCGTCTCGCCGATGCGCACGAGCTGTTCGTCGCTCCACACGTCCTGCGCAAGTCCGTCGCGCACGATGTTCAAGGCGCAGCCCAGCATTGCCTGCTCCGCAAGGCAGGTCACGAGCAGGGGAGGCTGATTTGCGTCGCGTGCCAGGCGCGTGATGAGCTCGAATTCCGCCATCGCGGTTGCGGAATCGTTTTCCGCGATGGCCGCTTCCGCGCGGGCAAAGAGAACCTCCACGGTCTGGCGCAGCGGCGGCAGGAACGGCGTGGGCACGGCTTCTCCGCGCTGGTATTTGAGCGGCCAGACCGACGCCGGTCGTTCCGCAGCCTCGCGAATCGCCTGCAGCATCGGCTCCATCGGCTGGAGGCCATCGAGGATCACCCGTGCGGCTGCGGCGGCGTCCCCTGTGAAATCGGAATGAAACCGCCGCGCCAGCGCCACAAGCCCCGCGGTGGGCTGCGCTCTGCCCGTGGCCGGGGGCAGATGCAATCCATACACCTCGGCGCGTTGCGGACTGTAAAAGGTAAAGATCTGCTGGAAGATGGGCGCAGCCGCCATGTTCATTGCATCGGGCACGGGCTTGGGCCGCAATGCATCCATGCTCATGGGCTCGCCGGCCGCTTTTAAAATCGCCTCCGCTTTGCTCCAGGCCGCACGGCCGATCCAGTTTTCGTAGCCGTAGAAGAGCGAGATTCCCAGCAGCGGTATTGAAAACGCCGCAGCTAGCAGGAGGAGCAGGATGCGCTTCATAAATCCTCGACCGTTCAAGGCGCCAGACGTCGGAACCTGCGGAAATGTAATCCGAATCCGTGCGGAGTCGAATTTATTTACAAATCCCTCGCGTCCGCTTCGCAAAATTTCCTATGGCACGCCCTCCAAGCTCTCACTACAGTCGGCCGCCGATGAGCGTGATGGTGGAGTTGCAACAGGTCAGCAAGCGATTCGGCGATTTTACCGCACTCGAGCACGTCAATTTCGAGATTCGCGAGGGCGAGTTCATGACCTTTCTCGGGCCATCCGGTTGCGGCAAGACGACCTGCCTGCGCCTGATCAGCGGGTTCGACACGCCGACCGAGGGGCGGATTTTGATTGGCGGCCGCGATGTCACGCAGGACCCGCCCTACCGCCGCGACGTGAACCAGGTCTTCCAAAGCTACGCGCTCTTTCCGCATCTCACCATTTACGAGAACATCGCCTTCGGTCTGCGCATGAAGGGCGTGCCGGCGCCCGACGTGAAGAAACGCGTGGACCGCGTGGTGGAAATGACTTCGCTCGGCGATTTCGTCGCGCGTCGCCCGGCGCAAATGTCCGGCGGCCAGCGCCAGCGCGTCGCCCTGGCCCGCGCGATCGTTTGCGAGCCGAAGGTCCTCCTGCTCGATGAGCCGCTCTCCGCCCTGGACGCCAAGTTGCGCGGCCAGATGCGCATCGAGCTCAAGCAACTCCAGAAACGTCTCGGCATCACATTCGTCTTCGTCACGCACGACCAGGAGGAGGCGCTCACCATGAGCGACCGCATCGCCGTCATCAATCGCGGCCGCGTCGAGCAGATCGGCACGGTGTCCGACATCTACTACGAGCCCGCCACGCGCTTCGTCGCGAGCTTCATCGGCGAGACGAACATCATCAGCGCCCATGTGAAGAGTCGCGAAGAGGGCTTCCTGTTTTGCGAGACCGAGGGCGGCCTGCACGTCAAGGTGCGCGCAAATCCCCGCGTCCCGGACGACGAAATACTCCTGTCCCTGCGCCCGGAAAAAATCCGCGTCTTCCGTCAGCCCCCCACCGGCGACAATGTCTTCCCGGCGCGCATCTGCATGGAAATCTTCAAGGGTGCCGTGGACGAACTCACGCTCCACTGCGAAAGCGGCCTGGAGCTGGGCGCCATCCTCGCCAACGATGGCGAGGCGGAACTCGACTTTCATGAGGATGAAGCGGTCTATTTCCGCATCCAGCCCGGCGACATCAGCGTCATTGCCGCGTGAGTTCTTGAGCAAGGAACGCCATATCGGGACACGTCATGTTCAAAAATGTTCAAAAAAAATGTAAAAAAAGTTTGACGCCTTGGGAGTCACACAGCTAAACGCCTTGGCATGTTCTGTGCTTATTCAGGCGGAACGGCAACTGCCCAAACCAGTTAATGACTTGAAATCGGTTCGCCGATTGAGGGTCGCAAATAAAAAAACAAAACCAACACAACCTATGAAACTAGCTACCAAGTTCGCTGCAGTCCTCGGCACGGCGGCCCTGCTCTCCAGCAGCGCGCTGTTCGCTGGTGACGGCAAATCCTTCAAAGAGCCCAAAGACAAGCCCGAGCCCGCCACCCAGTGGTGGAATGCCTCGTTGAGCACCGGTTGGGACAGCCTCTATATGTTCCGCGGCGTGAACACGCTGCCGAACACCAACAACGGCTACGGCTCCAGCCTTTACTGGACCCAGCTCAGCGTGACGTTCAACCTCACGGAGAACGACTTCCTCACCATCGGCGACTGGATCGCTTTTGGTCTCACCAACTCCACCTACAAGGAAAACGACGTGATCGTGGGCTACACCCACACCTTCGGTAACCTCTCGGTGAAGGCTGGTTACACGCTCTATCAATTGCTCAACGCCAACCAGACCGGCCTCTACTCGAATGAGTTGAACGTCGGCGTGGCCTATGCGTTCGAACTCGGGCCGGTCACCTTGACCCCCGGCTTGAACTACTACTTCAACGTCGGTCCGAACATCGGAACGGGCGGATATGTCGAGCAGTGCGCCAGCTACCTCGAGGCTCGCCTCGACGCCAGCGTCCCGCTCTACAAGGACGTCATCTCGCTCGCTCCTTACACATCGTTCGGCACGAGCTTCCGCTACAACTTCTCGACGCATGACAATCCTCCTGCGCCGTTCGTTGGCACCAACAACATCCAGGCCGGTGCCGCGCTGCCCATCAAGGTCAGCCCGAACATCACCGTCTCGCCCTATGTGGCCTACAGCTATCAGTGGTATGGCCTCATCGGCACCACGCCCTCCACATGGTGGGGTGGCGGTTCGGTCACGTTCTCGTTCTAATCCAACGAGTTAAAACTCACTCAAAAAGCCCTTCCGCTTCGGTGGAAGGGCTTTTTGCTTTTCAGGGGGCGTTCTCTGCTAATGCGCCGAATAAATCCGCGTGACAACCGTTAAAGCAGGCACATATTCACGCCATGGAAACGCTCCAATTGCTCGGAGTTGCGCTCGGCCTCGCCACACTGGCCGGTATCAACCTCTATCTCACCGTTTTCGTCAGCGGGCTCGCCATCCAGCAGGGCTGGATCATCCTGTATCCGCAATACGCCCAGCTCGACATCCTCGCGAACCCCATCATCATCACCGTCTCCGGGGTGCTCTTCGCCTTGGAGTTCTTCGCGGATAAAATCCCGTGGGTGGATTCGCTCTGGGACGCGGTTCATACCTTCATTCGCCCCATCGGCGGCGCATTCCTCGCCATCAGTGTCCTCGGCGACTCGCATCCGGTCTACGACGTCCTGGTCGGCCTGCTTGCCGGCGGCATGGCGCTCACTACGCATGGCGCAAAAGCCGGCACACGCCTCCTCGTCAACGCCTCGCCCGAACCCTTCTCGAATATCGCCGTCAGCCTGGCCGAGGATGCGACCGTTCTCGGCGGTCTCGCGCTCATCTATAAATTTCCCATCGCCGCGCTGATCGTCGCCCTCGCCGCGGTGACGCTCGTCCTTTGGTTCGCGCCGCGCATCTTTCGTATCGGCCGCACGATGCTGTGGTTTGGCTGGCGCCGCGCGCTGCATGCCACCGGCGCCGCGCAGGCCGATGTCGAGCCTCCGCAGCTTCCTCCCGATCTGGAAATCGCGCTCGTTCGTGCCCGTGGTGAGGATGTCGCCGTGCTCTGGGCCGCGCCCTGCGTCGCCGGCGGCGGCCACTCGCTCCGCCGTCACACCTTCGGGTGGCTGCTGCTCACCGGTGGCGAACGCGGCGGCCTGGACTTTGCGCAAAATGTCGAGGACAAGCCGCGCCTCGAAAGTCTCGCCATTGACGGCTGGAAAGCGATGCACCGCACTGGATTGGTCTGCGACCGCGTCGTGATCTACGAAACTCTCGAGGGCAAAAAGCAGACGTTTCAATTCGACCGTTCCCGCCGCGAGGTGGCGGAGGTATTGGTCCGCATGCTCAATCAGCGCAGCCTGCCGAAGCGCGAACCTTCGACCGCCGCAGCGGAATAAAAGCGCTCACGCGCCAATCAACGACACCAGCCGGTCGGCAATTCGGTCGGCGTGCACATTGATTAGCTTCTCGTCACGCCCCTCGATGAGCAGACGGATCTTCGGCTCCGTGCCCGAATAGCGCAGCAGCACGCGCCCGCGGCCATCGAGCACCCGCTCAGCTTCCACGAGAAGCCCCGGCACATCGGTCAGCGACTCGATGGGCGGTTTCTCGCGCACCTTCAAATTTCTCTGCGCCTGCGGATACTTGCGCAGGCAGCGCTTCAGCTCGCTGAGCGGCTTCGCGGTCTCGACCATGATGCGCAGAATCTGCAGCGCGCTCACGATGCCGTCGCCCGTCGTCGAAAACTCGCGGAAAATCATGTGCCCGCTCTGCTCGCCGCCGATCGAATAATCCCCGCGCATCATCTCCGCAATCACATGACGGTCGCCCACGTTCGCTCGAATGACCCGTCCGCCCGCGGCCTCCAGCGCCTCGTCGAGACCGAAGTTGCTCATCACCGTCGCGACGAGTGTATTTGCCGAGAGCGTGCCGCCCTTGAGACTTTCGATGGCCGCGATGGCGAGAATTTCGTCGCCGTCCACAAGCTCGCCATTCTCGTCGCAAAGCAGCGCGCGATCCGCGTCGCCGTCGTGCGTGATGCCGACGTGTGCGCCGGTCTCGCGAACCAGCCGCTGAATTTCGGAGGGATAAGTGCTGCCGCAGTCCGCGTTGATGTTCGTGCCGTTGGGGGCGTTGTGGGCAACCACCACGTCCGCGCCAAGTTCGCGCAGAATCACCGGCGTGGAATTGTAGGCCGCGCCATTTGCGCTATCCACGGC
>JBOHXO010000448.1:0-1500 GCA_050737475.1 Chthoniobacterales bacterium | reverse complement strand
GTGGACGGCGACACGGTCCAGACGATCGTCGGTTACCAGTGGACGCAGTCCTACACGTCGCTGCGGTTGATCTATTACTCAGCCGCGAAAGGCGCGGACACCTTCCGGATGCTCAGCTATCACTACCGGGGGTTTTAGCCGCGGAATGCGAAATTCGAAATGGGGAATTCGGAATGAGCGTCCCGCCGAAGGCGGTTATTTCATTTCGCACTTCGCATTTCGAATTTTCTTTAGCCCGGGATGCCCTTCAGCATCTCGGCGTTCGTCGGATACTTCCGCACGAAGAACAGCAGGCGCTCGATGGCTTCGATCGGCTTGTGGCCGGCGAGGCCGCGGCGGATGACGTTGATCTTGTGCAGGTCCTCGGGCGGGAGGAGCAATTCCTCGCGGCGCGTGCCGGATTGGAAAATGTCCACGGCCGGGTAGATACGCTGCTCGGCGATGAGGCGGCCGAGCACGAGCTCCATGTTGCCGGTGCCCTTGAACTCCTGGAAAATCAGGTCGTCCATGCGGCTGTTTGTCTCGATGAGCGCGGTCGCGATGATGGTGAGCGAGCCGGCCTCCTCGGTATTGCGGGCCGCGGCGAAAAGTTTGCGCGGGATTTCCAGCGCGCGGGAATCCACGCCGCCGCTCATGGTGCGGCCGCCACCGCCCTGGGCGTTGTTGAACGCGCGGCCCATGCGGGTGAGCGAATCCATGAGCACGAACACATCCTTGCCGAGCTCGACGAGGCGCTTGGCGCGCTCGATCGCGAGCTGCGAGATGCGGGTGTGCGTCTTGACGTCGGAGTCGTTCGAACTGGCCATCACCTCGGCGGTCGGGCAGGTGCGGCGGATTTCCGTCACTTCCTCGGGACGTTCGTCCACGAGCAGGATGATGAGCTTGATGTCGGGATAATTTTTCGCGATGGCGCCGGCGATGTGCTGGAGCAGCGTGGTCTTGCCGGTGCGGGGCGGGGCGACGATGAGCCCGCGCTGGCCGCGGCCGATGGGCGCCATGAGATCAATCACGCGCGTCGTGTAGAGATCGGACGTGGTCTCGAGCTTGAGGCGCTTGTCGGGGCTCACGGTGGTGAGTTCCTCGAAGACGGGGATGTTCTGGAAATTATTCGGGTCCTCTCCCTCGAGTTCGGTGCACTTGAAGAGCTGCGGTCCGCGCGGTCCGCGACGGGTCTCGCCCTTGATCCACATGCCATCGCGCAGGTTGTGTTTGCGGATGACCTCCGGCGTGACGAACACGTCGTTGTTCGACTGCGTGAAGTTGCGCTTCGGTTCGCGAAGGAATCCGAATCCCTTGCCGGAAACTTCCACGATGCCTTCCGCGAAAGTCGGTGGCGGTGGCGGTTGGGCCGGGGCTCGCTGCGCATCGGGCGCGGTGTTTTGCGCTGCGACGGTGCCATCGGGATTCATCACCGGCTCGGCGGTGGGCGAAATTTCGGCGGAAACCAGTGCCGGATCCTCGGATGTCGCCGTCGTCTCCTGGACATTGTCGGATTGACCC
>JBOHXO010000447.1:0-3576 GCA_050737475.1 Chthoniobacterales bacterium | reverse complement strand
CGCGATGTGATCAGCGGTCGATCGCCGATTTCCGTCCTGCAATCGCCGCTATTTGTTCTTGTCGTCCTGTCCACCGTCGTCGCCGGATTTCTTTTTTTCGTGGTGAGGGACTTGTTGCAGAAAACGTATGCGCCGCCCGCGCCGAAGACAAAGTTTCGCTGGTTGTCCACACAGGGTCTGCTCGAAATCACCGATGCGCTCGGCCTCGCCGCCTTTACGATCGTCGGGGTGATGGTCGCCATCGAGCAAGGCTGCGAGCCGCTCTGGCTCTGGGGTCCCATTATGGCCTGCGTGACCGGAGCGGGCGGCGGAGTTCTCCGCGATGTTCTGCGGGCACGGGCGGATATTCCGACTCTCAAGGGGCAGGTTTATCCGGAAATCGCGTTGCTCGGAGGGCTGCTTTACTCGATCGCGATCCTACGACGCACCATCGGCATCGATCTGCTGGACATGACGTGGTTGACGCTCTTCATCGTTTGCGGAGTCTTCGTCACGCGTCTGCTTGTCGTGCAGTTTGGGATTCGCAGCCTGTTCCTCGCCAGCCCGTTCAAGCGCCGCAAGCCTTCCGCGAAGCCGGGCTGATTGCGAAGCGGGTGGCGTTGCCTCAATCGCTGTCGGAAAATCTAGCGGTGATATTCCTGCAGGCTCTTCACGGCGAGTCCGCGGTCGCGCAAGGCGCGGATGGCGTCGGCGCTTGCGCGGGCGCCGCGGAGTGTCGTCATCGTGGCGATGCGACTCGCAACGGCGGCACTGCGGATCACGATTTCGTCCTTGCGTGGCTGGGTGCCGCTCGGGGTGTTGATGATGAAGCTGATCTCGCCGTTCTTGATCATGTCGAGGACGTTCGGGCGACCTTCGTTCAGACGATGAAGCGGATTCGACTCGATGCCGTTTTCCTTGAGCACTGCAGCAGTGCCGGATGTGGCCCATATCGTGAATCCGAGTTCGGCGAAATCCTTTGCGATCGGTGCGACGGCCGCCTTGTCGCGGTCTTTCACGCTGATGAAAATGTTGCCGCCATCGGGCAGCGCGGGTTGCGCCGCCATTTGCGCCTTCGCGTAGGCGCTGCCGAAATCGCCATCAATGCCCATCACTTCGCCGGTCGAGCGCATCTCGGGACCGAGTGTGATATCAATGCCGGGAAACTTGATGAACGGGAAAACGGCCTCCTTCACCGAGAAGTGCGGCGGCACGATTTCCTCGGTGAATCCGAGCTCCTTCAACGTGCGGCCGGCCATGATTTTCGCGGCGAGCTTTGGCAACGCAACGCCGATGGCCTTGCTCACGAACGGCGCCGTGCGGCTGGCGCGCGGATTCACTTCGATGATGTAAACCTGCTCGTCCTTCACGGCGAACTGCACGTTCATCAGGCCGCGCACTTCAAGTTCCTTCGCCATCGCTTTCGTGGCGTGCTTGATCGTCTCGAGCACTTTCGGTGAAAGCGAAAACGACGGAATCACGCACGCGCTGTCGCCGCTGTGAATGCCGGCCTGCTCGATGTGCTCCATGATGCCGCCGATCACGCAATCCACCCCGTCGCTGATGCAATCCACGTCCACCTCGGTCGCATCCTCGAGAAAACGATCCACGAGAATCGGCCGTTCGGGGCTGGCCTCCGCGGCACGACGGATGTAGCCGCGCAGGTCTTCCTCGCCATAGACAATCTCCATCGCGCGCCCGCCGAGCACGAAGCTCGGACGCACGAGCACGGGGTAGCCAATCCTTGCAGCGACCGCGACTGCTTCGTCCTCGTTCGTTGCGGTGGCGCCGGGCGTCTGCTGCAGGCCGAGTTTGTCGAGCATCGCGGCGAAGTCCTTGCGGTCCTCGGCCATCTGGATGCTCTTCGGCTGTGTGCCGATGATCGTGCAGCCATTGGCCTGGAGCGCGGCTGCGAGATTGAGCGGAGTCTGCCCGCCGAACTGCACGACGACGGCGTCACACTTTTCGTTTTCGTAAATATTCAGCACGTCCTCGAGCGTGAGCGGTTCGAAGAAAAGTTTGTCGCTGGTGTCGTAGTCCGTAGAAACCGTTTCCGGATTCGAGTTCACCATGATCGTTTCCCAACCTTCCTCCTTGAGCGCGAACGCCGCATGCACGCAGCAATAATCGAACTCGATGCCCTGGCCGATGCGGTTCGGTCCGCCGCCGAGGATCATGACTTTCTTTTTGTCCGATGGGCGCGCCTCGTCCTCGTCGCCATAGGTCGAATAGAAATACGGCGTGTAGGCCTCGAACTCCGCGGCACAGGTGTCCACGAGGCGATACGTCGGCACCACGCCCAGCGACTTTCGATTGGCGCGGATGGCGGACTCGGTCTCGCCGGTCAGATGCCCGAGCTGACGGTCGGAAAATCCGAGTTTCTTCGCGCGGCGGAAATCCGCGGCCTCGGTAATCCCGCACCCGAGGGCGCCGATCTTGCGCTCCGCCTCGAAGATTTCCCAAAGATTGTGCAGGAACCACGGATCAATCTTCGACAACTCGTGGATCTTCTCCACGCTGTAGCCTTTGCGAAAGGCCTCGCGGATCGCGAAGACACGCCCGACCAACGGCACGCGGAGCTGGCGCTCGAGCTCCGCCTCTTCGATCTCAACGTCCTTGCCATCCGCGCCGAAGCCGAAGCGACCGGTCTCGAGCGAGCGAAGCGCCTTTTGGAACGATTCCTTGAACGTGCGCCCGATGGCCATCGCCTCGCCCACGCTCTTCATTTGCGTGGTCAGCGTCGCGTCGGCCTGCGGGAATTTCTCGAACGTGAACCGCGGGATTTTTGTGACGACGTAATCAATCGTCGGCTCGAAGCACGCCGGCGTCTCGCGCGTGATGTCATTCTTGAGTTCGTCGAGCGTGTAGCCGACGGCGAGCTTTGCGGCGATTTTTGCGATCGGGAATCCGGTGGCTTTCGACGCGAGCGCCGACGAACGCGAGACGCGCGGATTCATCTCGATCACGATCATGCGACCGGTCTTCGGATGCGTGGCGAACTGGATGTTCGACCCGCCGGTCTCGACGCCGATGGCGCGAATCACCGCGAACGACGCGTCGCGCATGCACTGATATTCCTTGTCCGTGAGCGTCTGGATCGGCGCGACGGTAATCGAGTCGCCGGTGTGCACGCCCATCGGGTCAAAGTTTTCGATCGAGCAAATGACGACGCAGTTGTCCGCGCGGTCGCGCATGACCTCCATTTCGTATTCCTTCCAGCCGAGCAGCGATTCCTCGATGAGCACCTCGGTCGTGGGCGAGAGGTCGAGGCCGCGCTTCACGATTTCCTCGAATTCCTCGCGGTTGTAGGCGATGCCGCCGCCCGTGCCGCCGAGCGTGAACGCGGGACGAATGATGAGCGGCATCGTGCCAATTTCCGCGGCCACGTCGCGCGCCTCATCCATCGAATGCGCGGTGCCGGAGTGCGGCACGTCGAGCCCGATCTCGATCATGATGTCCTTGAAAAGCTGCCGGTCCTCGCCGCGCTGGATGGCATCCGCCTTCGCGCCGATCATTTTCACGTTGTGCCGTTCGAGCACGCCGCTTTTGAAAAGCTCCATGGCGCAATTGAGCGCGGTCTGGCCGCCGAGCGTGGGC
>JBOHXO010000446.1:0-1560 GCA_050737475.1 Chthoniobacterales bacterium | reverse complement strand
GAGCATGGGAACGCCTTGCGAAAGCATGAGCGTGGCAAGGAAGTTCCGTTTCTGGCGTTCGCGCAATTTGTTGATCTCGACGTCGTCGGTTGGGCCTTCCGCGCCGCAATTCCACGATTCGTTATCGTTCGCGCCGTCGTTGTTGTTCTCGCCGTTCGCGTCATTGTGTTTTTCATTGTAGCTGACGAGATCGTGGAGCGTGAAGCCGTCGTGCGCGGTAATGAAGTTGATGCTCGCGGAGGGCAGGCGGCCGCTGTGTTCGTAAAGATCGGAGCTGCCGCCGAGACGTGTGGCGATCTCGCTGTGCATGCCCATGTTGCCTTTCCAATACTTGCGCACGCTATCGCGATATTTGCCGTTCCACTCGGTCCAGTTGACGGGAAATTTTCCGACCTGGTAGCCGCCATCGCCGAGGTCCCACGGCTCGGCGATGAGCTTCGTCGCGGCGAGGGTGGGGTCCTGATAAATCGTATCGAAGAACGCGCCGAGTTGGTCCACCTCGTGCAGTTCGCGGGCGAGGGCGGAGGCGAGGTCGAAGCGGAAACCGTCCACGTGCATCTCGGTGACCCAGTAGCGCAGGCTGTCCATGAGCATCTGCAGGCTGTGCGAGTGCACCATGTTGAGCGTGTTGCCGCAGCCGGTGAAGTCCATGTAGTAGCGGCCCTTGCCTTTGACGATGCGGTAGTAGGCGAGGTTATCAATGCCGCGGAACGAGAGCGTCGGACCGCGTTCATTGCCCTCGGCGGTGTGATTGTAAACGACGTCGAGGATGACCTCGATGCCCGCGCGGTGGAGGTTTTTGACCATCTCGCGAAATTCGCGGACGACATCGGCCGGCGCACTCCGGCACGCCGCATAGGTGCGCTGCGGGGCGAAAAATCCGAGCGTGTTGTAGCCCCAGTAATTGTGCAGGCCCTTGTCCTGGAGGTGGCGGTCGTCGGCGAAATACTGGATCGGCATGAGTTCGATCGCGGTGATGCCGAGCTTCGTGAGGTGAGCGATGATCGCCTGCGAACCGATGGCGGCGTAGGTGCCGCGCAAATTCTCCGGCACGTCGGGGTGGCGCATGGTGAGGCCTTTCACGTGGGCCTCGTAGATGACGGTGTTGTGCCACGGCGCGGCGAGCGGCTTGTCGCCCTCCCAGTCGAATTCCGGATTCACGACGATGGCGAGCGGGGCGAAGGGCGCGCTGTCGCGTTCGTCGAACGACAGGTCCTCCTTTTTGTCGCCGATCGTGTAGCCGAAGAGCGCGTCGTCCCACTTGATCTCGCGGCCGATGGCCTTTGCGTAGGGATCGAGGAGGAGCTTGTTCGCATTGAAGCGCTGACCATGCTCCGGATCATAGGGGCCGTGGACGCGGTAGCCGTAGAGCTGGCCGGGGCCGATGTCGGGCAGATGGATGTGCCAGACGCCGTTTGTGCGTTCGCGGATGCGGATGCGCTGGGATTCCGCGGACTGCTCACTTTTGTCGAAAAGGCAGAGCTCGACGCTTTCGGCGCCCTCGGAGAAGAGGGCAAAGTTCGTGCCCTTGCCGTCGAAAGTGGCGCCTTGGGGAAATGG
>JBOHXO010000445.1:0-4182 GCA_050737475.1 Chthoniobacterales bacterium | reverse complement strand
CTCATCGGCAGTCCGATGAGCCGCGAAAAAATATCGCGCCGCAAATCCACGATCGCGCTCTCGCCGCAGCCGTAGAACCAGTATGTCGCGAAGAACGAGAAGAACGCCTGCACCGCCAGCGTGCCGAGCAGCACCAGTGCGATGGCGTTGATGCTCGATGACCAGCCGGTGGTCGCGCCGTGGCCGCTCGCCGCATCGAGCAGCAGGCCGGTGAGATACGGAAACGACAGGCCGACACACGTCGAGACGATCAACGTGACGATCGCGCCGGCGAAGCGGATGCGATACGGAGCGATGTATCGAAAAATTCCCGCCGCGTGTCGCAGGGACTCTCGCGCAATGCGCGGCCTGGGTTCGCTCGATTCGCCGGCCATTGCCTCAACGCACCGCCGTTTGAACCGCGCGGCTCTTCCGCCCGGCGCCCACGAGGCGCTCGATCGCATCGAGCGATTTCTCCATGTCGTGCTCCGGCTGCATTCCTGCGGCCAGTTCCCGCGCCCGGCCGGCCATTGGCGCGGATGCGAGCAATTCGGTGAGCACGGCAGTCAGACGATCCTGCGAGAATCGCGCGCGCGGCAGCACCGCGGCGACGCCAAGACGGCGCAGGCGCTCGGCATTGTCCGGCTGATCGAAGCCGAATGGAATCACGAGCGACGGCACCCCCCAGCGGAGAGCCTCGGCGCAGGTGCCGACACCGCCTTGATGCACGAGCGCCACGGCATGCGGCACGACTTCGTCGAGCGGGACGTAGTCAATCGCGAGGATCGCGTCGGGAAGTCCCGGAGGAATTGGATTTCCACCGGTGAGTAAAATCGCACGTCGTCCCGCCTGCTGCGCCGCCCCGGCCGCACATTGAAAGAAATCGCGCGCGATCTGGATGACGGACGAGCCCAGCGTGAACACCACGGGAGGCTCGCCGGCGGCCAGAAATTTTTTCAATCGCACCGCTGCGTCGGGCCGGATGGATTGCGCAAAAAACGGAAATCCCGTCTGCACGACATGCGGCGGCCAGTCGGATTGTGGCGCGGCGAGGAATTTTGGAAACAGCGCGAGCGTGAGGAGCGGCGAGTGCTTGGCGTCGAACACCGGACTCGTTCCGTCCGGAAAGCCGAGTTCCTTTCGGAATGCGGTGAGCGGCGCGCTCCAGCGGCGCGTGACGATACGACCGAGCGCGAAGATCAGCCGATACGGCCAGCGCCCGAGCCGGCGCAGAGCGAACAATCGCTGAACCGGCGCGAGCACGCATGGATCGCAGGCGGAGAGAAAGGACGTGGGCGCGAGGATTGCGTTGGCCCACGGTATGCCATGCGCCGCGGCGACGAGTGGCGCGACGTAGAGAAGCTCGCCGACGACCAGCAGATCCGCGCCCTGCGTGGCGTCAAGCAGGTCCGCGTAGGTCTTGCGGACATTCGGAAAAATCTGCTCGCGCATGAGGCGTTCCGGTCCGCGTTTCGGATCGAACAGGCGCGCGACGAGTTTTGGCTCGAACTCGAAATCGGGCCGGATCGCATGAAACTCGAATCCGAGCGATTCGACGTAATCGCGGTAGCCCGTGGAGGCGGCGATCACCGGGTCGTGTCCGCGCTCGCCGGCGGCACGAGCCAGCGCAAGCAGGGGGTGCAGGTCGCCCAGCGAACCGAGGGAGGCGAAGACGACGCGCATGGCGCTCTATTACTGAATCGGCAGGCAGATCGCGGCGAGCGATTTCGGCGACCGGTTTGCCTCGTCAGTCCTCGTTACAGGAAAATCAGTTGTCCTGTCCGGGATTTTCCGGCGCGGAATTCTCCGTGTCGCCACCCGATTTCGCCGCGCTGCTCTTCTCGAGTTTGCGCGCGAGTTTTTCCTTCTTCTTTGCCTGCTTCGCGAGGTCCTTGCGGCGTTTTTCGCCGCGGTAATTTGGTGCTGCCATTGAGGGAGTGTCGTCGAAAGCAGCCGGAATTGCTATTGCGGATACGTGCTTTTCAATTCGCCCAGCAGAGTGCGGTCCTTTTCGTAGCCGATGTCCGTGATCTTCCACGAGTCCTTCGTGTCGGGCTCGAGAGTGAAGAGGATGTTTCGCTTCTTTCCGTAGTTGGTGAATGTCACGTGGACCTTCGCCTCTCCCTTCACAGCCTTCGCGGGATGGATTTCGAAATCCTTGATGTCCATGTCCTGCGCGTCGTAGAGCGGGTCGCCATCAATCGCACCGACCTCGCCATTGGCGGTGGTCGCGTCCTTCCAGATCAAGTCGGCAAGCGGCTTCGCGAACCACTTGTCGAGCGCCGCGCGGTCCTTCGCCTGGAAAAACGGCGTCTTCGTTTCGTGCTGCTTGTAGAGCGCGGCGACGAAGGCCTCGGGCGTTTGCTCAACGCGTACGCCGGAGCCCGGATTTCCGGCGCGGGAAAATGCAGCGGCAACGAGCAGCAGGGCGACGATGGATCGGAGAGGCGGCATCATGATTGCGCCTATTCCCGGCGGGATCGCCCCGCCTGGCAAGCCTTTCGTGAGCGTTGGATTGGCTCCTACCTTGCCGCTTTTCGTGTGACAATCACGGTGACCGGCGCGGAGAGGAGGCCCTTGTCGTCGGTGGCGGTGATCGTGAATTTGCTTTTGCCGACCTTCTTGAGCTTTGCTTTGTAGCTCCAGCTCGCGGTGCCCTTGGCGGGCTTTCCGGAAACGAGCACCTTCGCCACGTTCGAGTCGTCGCTCGCCGTGCCCTTGATCGTCACGCTCGAGGCGGTGGTCGTGATCTTGCTCGAACCCGTGACCTTCACCACCGGCGCCTTGTTGGACGCAGGCGCATCCAATTCCGTCTTGTAGCGCGCAAGAAGAAAGCCGACCGGCATCATCGGATCGCTGGTGTCCGTAGCAGTGCCAAACACAACGAGCTTTCCATCAGCCTGCAGGGTTGCATTGGCGAGCGTGTCGTCGGTGCCGCCAGTGCCCAGGGTAACCTTTCCGCCCACGCCGAACGTGGTGTCCCGCGTGCCGTCGGCATTGTAGCGCAGCAGCAGGAACGACTTGTTGGTAATGTTGTCGAAATTTCCGGCCACGAGAAGGCGCCCGGAGGAATCGCTCATCACGCTGGCCGGAGATCCGTAAGCGCCCCCGACGTCCTCCACGGCGATGCCCTCAGTTCCAAATGCCGTGTCCAGCGTGCCGTCGGCATTGTAGCGCTCGAGCAGGAAGCCTTGTGTGTGTGCGCCCGAGTCGGAAGTGAGGCCCGAGAGGACGATCTTTCCATCGGGCTGCACGGCCATGCCGAAGTCGGAGTCGTTGCTCGTAAAGACATCGCTCACAGCGGCGAAGGTCGCCTGTCCATTGCTCATTTCGCCGAAGGTCGTGTCGGGCGTGCCGTCGGAATTGTAGCGCGCGAGCGCGGTGTGGAAGCCGATCGAGTTGCCGTTCGAGGAGCCGGCAACCAGAATCTTGTCGCCCTGCAGAATGAGCACCGTCGAGGAATCGTAGCCGCCGAAATCAATGAAAGCCTTGCCGCCGGTGCCGAAGGTGCTGTCCAGCGTGCCGTCGGTTTTGTAGCGCACGAGCGTGACGTCCTGATAGGGCGCGGAGTTCTGGTAGGAATATCCGAGCACGAGGATCTTGCCGTCCGTCTGGATGGCAACGGCAGTCGTGTAATCCTCCATGCCTGTCAGGACATCGGTCTCGACGCGGCCGTCGCCGTCGAATGTCGTGTCGAGCATGCCGTCGGCAAGAAAACGCATGACCAGGAGATTTCCGTTGCCAAAGGGGCCATCCGAAGTCTTTCCCGCGACCACGATCGCGCCATCCGATTGGACCGCCGCGGCGGAGGCATTGTCGGAAAAGCCGGAGGGGGGATTCACCGCGACGAGGCCCGTCCCGCCGAACGTCGTGTCCAGCGTGCCATTGGCATTGTAGCGCAACACGCTAAACTGGCCCTCCAGGGTTCCCGCGGCGACAATTTTTCCATTCGACTGTGTGACCACGGATGCGGCGTACGGATAGCTGGGGCCGGCATTCGTAATCGTGAAGCCCTTGCCGTCGGCGAATGTCGTATCGAGATCGCCGGGCGCGGCAAATGCAGAAAGCGGGGAAAATGCGGCGAGGGCTGCGGTGAGGGCAAATGGGAATTTCATGGGCGTAAAATCTTACTCCTCACCGCGACATCCGTTTCCAAGCATCTCGATGAGCAGGAATTTTGCTAAAAAACGCCTGATATCACGC
>JBOHXO010000444.1:0-2537 GCA_050737475.1 Chthoniobacterales bacterium | reverse complement strand
GGCTCGTCCACATCACTTCCCAATTCCTCGGCGACAGCCCGCTCGCGCTCCGCATCGCATTCCCACTGCTGGCCGCGGCGGCGAGCCTCGGCGCATTCCTGCTTGGCCGCGCGCTTTTCGGAATGGCTGCGGGAATCTGGGCCGCCGCCGCGCTGAACACCCTGCCATTTTTCAACGCCGCCGCCGTCCACACCGGTGCAGAATTGCCGGCGCTTGTTTTCACGCTCCTTGCCGCTTGGTCGTTCGTTCGCGCCATGGACCGCGGCCTGCCGTGGTGGGCGCTTGGCGGTCTCTGCCTCGCAGTCGCGGAGCAATTTCATTACGCCGCAATCCTGCTCCTGGCCGGTGTCGCAATCGCCTGCACGTGTTCGTCGCATCATCGTGTCGAATGGCGCAGGCCCGGCATTTACATCGCCGCAATCGTCGCGAGCATGACGCTGTTTCCCGCCGCGAAATGGAACGCAGTCCACGACTGGCCCCTGCTCGCCGACGGCACACTGCGCACGGTCCTCACCCCGCGCTGGACCGAAATCGGTGGCGGTATTTTGGGAAGCCTCATCCTGTTCACGATCTTCGCCATCGCAGCGCTGGCCTTCGTCATCTGGAAACTCGCGCAAGCCGCGCGGCTCCATTTCAAGCCTCGCCTCGCGCTCTGCCTCGCCTCGCCATTCGCACTGCTCTGGCTCTACGACATCCTCCACGGCGAACCCGGCGCCGCCGCGTTTTTATTCGCAACAGGAATTCTCGCCGGCGCTGCCGCGCACGTATTCATCGAGGAACCGCCGCTTAGCCGCCTCGGCGCCGGCCTGCTCGCGCTGACCGCGCTTTCCACCGCACTCACACTCCCCGCGAAATGGGATCCCTGGTCGCAACGCGCGCACGGCATCGCCTGGAATGAAGCCGCCGCGTCGCTCGACGAATTGCTCGCAAAGGCGCAGCACCCCGACCAACCGCCGCTCCTCCTCATCGCGGAGGACGCCGATGCCACCTCCGCGCTCAACTACCATCTCTCCCGCACCACGCACCCCGAGGTGTTCCTGCGCGAGTCGCAGGACGTCTCGAATCAATATGCGCTCTGGCCGCGCTACGACGATTTTGTCGAGACGGACAAGCCGGCGGACGATTTTTTCAAGAACGAGGGCAGCACAGCCAATCCCTATGTCGGCCGCGACGCGCTCTACATCACGGACGAAGAGCCGGACAATTTACCCCAGACGATCACCGCCGCGTTCGCCCACGTCGGCTCCTTTGCCACGCTCGAACTCGCAGGAGGACGCAAATTGCGCGTGTATCTTTGCGAGGATTATCAAACCATGCCGCTGTAAATGCCGCAGTTGTCCGTCGTCATCCCGCTATTCAATGAGGAGGAAAATGTGCCCATCCTCCAGTCCGAGATCGAACGCAGCCTGGAAGGCCGCGATTATGAAATCGTGTTCGTGGACGACGGCTCGACCGACCTCACCGCGCAGAAAGTGAACATCGGCCCGCGCGTGCGCCTGCTGCGATTCATGAAAAACGAAGGCCAGAGCGCGGCGATGCTCGCGGGCATCACCAGCGCAAAGGGCGACTGCATCGTGATGCTCGATGGCGATCTGCAAAACGATCCCGCCGACATTCCCCGTCTGCTCGACGAGATCGAGCGCGGCGCCGACCTCGTCTGCGGCTACCGCGCGCGGCGCGCCGATTCGCTCAGCAAAAAAATCACGAGCCGTGTGGCGAACTACGTGCGCAGCCGTTTCGTCGGCGACGGAATCCGCGACACCGGATGCACGCTCAAGGCCATGCGCCGCGAGTGCGCGGCAGTACTGGTTCCATTCAAGGGCGTGCATCGTTTCATTCCCGCCCTCGTCAAGAATGCCGGCTTCAGGCTCGCCGAAATTCCCGTGAACCACCGCGCGCGCAAATTCGGCGTGAGCAAATACGGCCTCGGCAACCGCGCCCTCCGCGCGACGATGGACATGTTCGGCGTGCGCTGGCTGCAATCCCGTCGCGTCGCCTACCGCCTCAAGGAACCTTCTCCCTAGGTCATACAGCCGATGGCGGGGCGTGCTGCGATATCATGGCAGAACGTCGCCATGTCCGAGCCTTCGTCAGTTCCTGTGCAGGAAGCCCTTATCGCCAGCGTGCCGATCCTGATCGGTCGCGCCGACGGGCAAGGCGTCATCCAGGAAACCGAGGGAACGCTGCCCAACGAAGAGGCGTTGGGAAATTTCAGTTCACGCAACGCGAGTCTGCTCGAGCTCTTCCCCGAGGATGCCGACGAAATCCGGAGCGCGCTTGCCGGCGGCTCCGCTCGCATTGATGTAAGCGTTGGAAGCGAAGAGGCGCCCGCACATTTCGAAGTGCGCGTGCTCCCCGACCGCAAACACGGCAGCGGCGCTTATTTCCTCGTCCACGATGTCACGGAGACGCGGCAACTCCAGCTCGCCCTGCTCGACTGCACCGACCGCGAACAAGTGCGCGTCGGCCAGGACTTGCACGACACGCTCGGCCAGGAACTCACGGGCATCGCCTACAATCTCCATGCCCTGCTGGAA
>JBOHXO010000443.1:0-3754 GCA_050737475.1 Chthoniobacterales bacterium | reverse complement strand
GTGCTCAGCGGCGTGATTGTTTGCTGACCGGAGGGAAGATGCGGATTCCATTCGAACACAGCGCCATCGCGCGGAAAGACGATGTCGAACTTGTTGCTGCGGGCGACGGCGCCGAGGCGATTCTCGGAACTCGCGCACCACGCGGCGTAGTCCGGCGGGAGCACCAGCGTTTCGAGGCCATTCACCTGTGCATACATTGTCGAGGCGTTGAGCGTGGGTTCGGTGCCGGGGAGGAAGTATTCCTTCACCGTTCCTTCGCCGGGACGCGGCAATAATCCCGTTTCAGCCGCGATGGCGAATGTGTCGAGTTTGCCGGAAGGGGGTGGAAGCGGAGTGTCTCCGTGTGCGAGGAGATGGCGCATCATCGAGGCCCAGAGCGGCGCGGCGGCGCGCACGGCGAGGGTTTGGCTGAGTGATTTTCCGTCGAGGTTTCCAGCCCAGACCGCGACGGTGTGCTCGCGCGTGAAGCCGGCGCACCAGCGATCGCGGAATCCGGAACTCGTGCCGGTTTTTACCGCGACACGGACGCCGAGATCGAGTGGGGAATTCGTGCCAAAACTGAGGCGGCGCGCGTTGTTGTCACAAAGAATGTCGGCGACGATGGCGCTGGCCTCGGGCGACGCGAGCCGCGAGCTTTCGAATGTCTCCCCGACCAGCGCCCGGGCGGGCCATGCGACGCCGCCGCGCGCAAGACCGGCGTAGGCGGCGGCGAGATCCACGAGACGAATGTCCGCATTGCCGAGGATGAATCCCGCGCCATAGTCATCGAACGTGCGTGGGAATTGAAATCCCCAGCGCCGCAGCGAATTGAAGGCGTCGCGCGCGCCGAGGCGGCTGGCGACGATGACTGCTGGAACATTAAGCGAATTTCCAAGTGCGTCGCGGGCGCGCACGGGGCCGTGGTAGCGGTGCGTGTAATTTTGCGGATCGTAGTCGGCGTAGGTTTCCGGAATGGCCTGCGGCGTATCCGGCAGCAGCGTCGCTGCGGTGAGGATGCGATTCTCGATAGCCGCGAGATAAATGAATGGCTTGAGCGTAGAGCCGCTGCTGCGGGGAACGGTGGCGGCGTTGATCGCGCGATGCTCGAGACGTCCGTCGCTGGCGAGCGCGCGGATTTCCCCGGTCGAGTTGTCAATGACGACAATCGCTGCGTCACCGATGCCAAGGCGGCTGCCATTACGCAGATGCTCGTGGAGGAAAGTTTCCGCAACCTGCTGGAGGTCGAGGTCGAGAGTCGTGCGGATTTCACCACTGCGCGCCGTGGCGTGACTGGCGGCGAGTTCGATGAAACGCGGCGCGAGGGAAGGCGGATCGTTGCGTCCAATGCGCGGAGGCGAAGCGAGCAATTGCTTTTCGTTGATGCCGGAGGGCAGCAAACCGGCCTGCGCGAGCCGCGTCACGTTGAGGTTGTAGCGGCGGAGCGCATCATCGGGATGCAGCCATGGATTGAGGCGCGTGGGCGATTGCGGAAGGCCCGCCATGTATATTGCCTCCGCAAGCGAGAGGTCTGCGGCGCGCTTGCCGAAATAGGCGTATGCCGCGGCCTCGGCGCCAAAGCGACGGTTTCCGTAGTCGATGCGATTGAGATAGGTCTCGAGGATGCGCTGCTTGCTCCACTGGCGCTCGAGCGCAAGCGCGGAGAGCGACTCGCGGACCTTGAGATCGAGCGTGCGATGGGCGCGACCGTTCAGCAGTTTGACGGTCTGCTGCGTGATCGTGGAGGCGCCGGAAATCACGCGGAGGTTGCGGGTATTGCGAATGGTAGCGCCCATTGTCGCGAGCCAATCCACGCCGTGGTGATTCCAGAATCGCCGGTCTTCAATGCCGACGGTCGCGAGCGGCAGCCACCTGCCCATGTCTTTCAGCGCGGTGGGGCGCTGGTCGCGCACGTCGGCGGTGCCGGGACGCGCGATCGGGCGGTTGCGGATATCGAGATAGACTGGAGTGGATGGCGTGACGCCGGCCGATGGGATCGAGGCGTGCGCGATGGCGTATTCCAGGGCGCCCCAGCCGGCGAGGAACCCCGCGAGGACGAGAATGACTGCGGCTATTGCGAGACGGCGGCGCATTGCGACGGGGCCGAACGCGCATAGAAGCGGCTGTCATACATCGGCGTCATCTGCGTGGAGGGCCACGCGAAAACGCCCGCCGCGGTGACACGCGCGAGGATGGCGTAGCTGTGGGCTCCGGCGGGGAGCGTGTCGAAGTAGAGGTTCGTCTGCTTGTCGCGCATCTCAGCGTAGGACAACCACGCGGCGGGCGCGCCGGGTTCGTCGGGAATCTGATAGAACTTGCCGATCATTTCGAGGTTCGGGTTCAGGACCTCGAGGCTGGCTGGCAGGGCGGCCTCGACGGCGACGTAGCTTTGCGGTTCGTCGGTATGGAAGCGGAAGGAAACGAGCACCTGGTCGCCGAGCTTGAATGGCGCGGCTGCGGTGCCGGTGCGGGTGGCGTCGGTCAGATTTTTCACGACACGTTCGACACGCATGCCCTTGTCCACGGCCTTTTGTTCGTCAGGCGCGAGCGAGCGGCGCGCCGCGAGGAGGTAGGTGCCGGATTTGCCGATGTTTTTAATCGTGAGGTCACGGAGTTTTGTGAGATCGCGCGTGATCCATGCGGCGGCGGTGCGGTTTTCGGAAACGGCGTCGGGTTTCGGCGCGAGTGCCGTTCCGAATTTTGCGGGCGGCTTCTGCTCGAGGAAGGCGTTGAACGCGATGAGCAGCCAGAGATTTTCCTGCGTGGAGAGGCTTGTGGAGTTGTTCATCTGCGCCTCGAGCCCGGCGATGAGCCCCTTTGGATTTGCATCAGGCGTGATGAGCAGTCGGGCCCATGTGCAGATGGCCTCGGCGCGGGTGCTGGAGGAGAAGGTGACCGGATTGAATGAGCGTGGAACGAATTTTTCCGGGATCTCGCGGATGAGTTCCTGCTGGTGCTCGGGCTCAACGTCCCACGTGTGGAACGCGATCGCGAGCGTGGCACGGCCTTCGTCGGTGAGGTGATCGCGGGCGAGGAAAAGTTCGTTTGCCGCGGCGGTGAGTTCGTCGTCGGGTTCTGCGTCGAGCTGCGAAAGAACGAAGAGCGCGAATGCACGCAGCGTGGGATCCACCTCGAGGCGGCTTTTGCGCAGCGCCATTTGCTTGAGCGCGTTCGGCAGGGAATTCGTGAGTCCCTCGGGCACGTCGTAGCCGGCCTGCGCGGCCTGCGCCACGGCCCATGCGGCCTGGATGGTGACGTAGGCATTGCCCTCGGTGCCGTAGGGCCAGTAGGGCAGGGTATCGTCGGGCAGCACTGATTTTTCGAACTCGCGCAATGTATCCTCGATCACGCGCCGGTAATTCGCGTCGCGCTCCTCGGGCTGCGGCAGGAAGGCGAGGAGTTTTGCAAGAGCGGTATAAACGAGGAGGCGCGAGGATTTTTGCTCGAAGCAGCCGTGCGGGTAGTCGAGCACGACCGGAATGCCGAGGAGCTTCGTGAGATATGGCGATGTCGAGAGCGTGAGATCGTAATCACCGGGCGACGTGAACCATGCGGTGGGTGCCTGCTTAGCAGGCTCGAAAGCAGGGCCCGTCCATGTGCCGGCCTTGGATTCGCGAACGGTGATCGTGCGGGAATCCACGGGGATCGTGACTTCGACCTGATCGCTCTTGTCCTTGCTTCTCACGACAAAGCGGACGGTGGCGGACGTCGCGTTCTCCTCGACTTTCGCGTGGAAGGTGGCGACGACGGGATCGTTTTTTCCGGCGGTCTTTTCGAC